>JAPLFQ010000023.1 GCA_026390595.1 Ignavibacteriales bacterium | reverse complement strand
GCTGAGCTCGGTACTGAAAAGCTTCCTGCAAAGATAGTTGGGAAGCAGGTCAAAATCAAAAATGGGAAGAATCGAAACCTGAAAGTGACACAGAAGATCACAACAAAGGCCGTGCCAGGCAAATAGTCTTGAGTTTCTCGTCATTTTTTGGTAAGTACCTGCGTAAGCCACCCGCAGATATGTTACTTCCACGCTCATCTTGGTTCGCCGGACGGCCCTCCGGTCAATTGTGGGGATGATGCTCTGGAGCATCTGCGCATGTGTCGACCCGGAATCTCTTGCTTATGCAGCGACGGATACTCGCACTCGCGGAAGGACGCTTCAGCCCGCTGAAGTCCAAAACGGCAAACGGCGCAATTGCCTATTTGCCGGGTGAAGTCATAGGCGTCATTGACAGTACGAAGGCCGGCATGAATGCCCAACAGGTGCTCGGATACGGGGGACCCATTCCGGTTGTCCGAAACCTTGATGAAGGGCTTCGGCTCAATCCAACGCATTTGCTCATCGGTATTGCACCGTCAGGCGGACGATTGCCTGACGCGTGGCGGGACATTATTCGGAATACGATCAAGGCCGGTCTGCACATTCTGAGCGGGCTGCACACGATTCTTTCCGACGACACTGAATTCAAGACACTTGCCGGAGAACACGGCGTCAGTCTGACAGATTACAGAAAGATCCTCCCCGAATCAGAGGTTGTCGCAAGAGGATCGTGGCGGACCCGATCGGCGAAGGTCATTCTGACGATCGGAACAGACTGCAATATCGGCAAGATGACGACGATGCTGGAGGTTCACAAAGACCTGGTGCGGCGCGGGCTTCGGACAGACTTCGTAGCGACGGGTCAAACAGGAATGATGATCCGCGGCAGAGGCGTCGCCGTCGATTCGCTGATCGGCGACTACATCGCAGGGGCGATCGAGCTGGAAGTGGACCGTTCGGTTGCGGAAGGATACGAGTATATTCTCGTGGAGGGGCAGGGCGCGCTGACGCACATCGGATATTCGAGTGTAACACTCGGGCTTATTCATGGAACCATGCCAGATGCGATGATCCTTTGCCATCAGCCGACCCGTTTGAAGGACGATTACGGACTCGTGCTTCCGGATCTGAACACGTTGATCGCGTTTCATGAAACTGTCGTAAGGTATTTCCATGAAACCAAGGTTGTTGCCATTGGGCTCAACTCTGTCGGCCTCACAAACGAGGAATCACAGGAAGCAGCCGGGCGTATCACTGACTTGACGGGTCTGCCGGCGGTCGATGCGTTTCGTTTTGGCCCCGAGAAATTGACGGATGCTGTGATCGAGTATTTTTCTTCTCCACCTAAACGATCGTAAGAAGGAGTCTTGTGGACGCATTTCGCTACGAAGAACATGAGCTGTGCTGTGAGGAAGTCCCGTTATCGGAGCTCGTCGAGGAATTCGGCACACCTCTGTACGTGTACAGCCGGAAGCAGATCATTCAGAATTTCCGGACGCTCGAGGCCCCTCTGGCCGGCACAGACCACCTCGTCTGCTATGCGTTGAAGGCAAACGCTAACCCGGCGTTGCTGAAGCTCCTTGCCCAGGAAGGAGCAGGGGCGGACGTTGTCTCGTCAGGGGAGTTGTATTTTGCCCTCATGGCGGGATTTGCGCCGGAGCGGATTACCTTTGCCGGCGTGGGTAAGCGGGACGATGAAATCGAATATGCACTGAAGAACGACATCTACTCAATCAATACGGAGTCTGCGCAGGAACTTCAGATCGTCTCGCTGGTTGCCCTCCGGCTCGGCAAGAAGGCGCGTGTGACCTTGAGGGTCAATCCCGACATCGATGCGCAGAGCCATCCGTATATCACGACCGGTTTGAAGCAAAACAAGTTTGGCGTTCCAGCTGAAGAAGCGCTCGGCATCTTCCAGTATGCGGCGACGCTCCCGAACCTCGAGGTCATTGGGGTCCATGCTCATATCGGTTCTCAGATCACGAGAGTTGAGCCGTTCGTCGAGGCCGCCCGATTTCTTGCCGGGATGGTGCGATCGCTGCGCGAAGCGGGATTGCCGATTAGTCACCTTGATTTCGGAGGTGGGTTTGGCGTCCAGTATTTGAATGCGCTGGCGTGTGAGGGTTTGCCGCAGGAATCGGACGCGATACCGGTTCCTCCATTGAATCTCTTCATCGAGGGAGTGCTGCCTGTTCTTCAGGAAACGGGGTGCACTCTCTGGTTTGAGCCGGGTCGCTCGATCGTCGCCAATTCCGGAGCGCTCCTGACCAAAGTTCTCTATACGAAAGAGAACGGCCTCAAGAAATTCGTGGTTGTAGACGCAGGGATGAACGATTTGCTCCGCCCGAGTCTGTACAATGCCTATCACCAGGTTGTTCCTCTCAAACTGCAGACGTATGAGCACGAGCGGGTAGACGTTGTCGGGCCAATCTGCGAAACAGGCGATTTTCTTGCGCGCGACCGGTCTCTGAACAAGTCAAAAAGGGACGATGTCCTCGCGGTTATGACCGCAGGGGCATACGGTTTTTCACTTTCCTCCAACTACAACGCCCGGCTGCGTCCAGCCGAGGTTCTTGTCAACGGTGACAAAGTCCGCGTCATACGCGAGCGGCAGACGATCGAACAATTGTTATAGTGATGGGAGAGAAGGCGACGATGAAAGCATATGATGTGGCGGTAGTCGGGGCGACCGGGCTCGTTGGCAGGACAATGATGCGTGTACTGGAGGAACGGAAGTTTCCTGTCAATCGGCTGCTGCCGTTGGCGTCTGAGCGGTCGGCCGGAAAGCAAGTGACGTTCAATGGCAGGACTATTGAAGTCGAGACACTCACCCCTGAAAAATTCAAAGGCATCCACTTCGCTCTGTTCTCTGCCGGTGCAAGCGTCAGCAAGGAATTTGCTCCTCATGCCGTGAAGGCGGGAACAGTAGTTATCGACAACAGCAGCGCGTTCCGCATGGATGAAGATGTGCCGCTGGTCGTTCCGGAGGTCAACCGCCATCAGGCATTCAAACACAAGGGGATCATCGCCAATCCGAACTGCTCGACCATCCAGATGGTCGTTGTTCTGAAACCATTGCATGATCGGTACACGATCAAACGTGTGGTGGTATCGACGTACCAGTCGGTGACCGGCGCAGGTCAGCGGGCGGTTGCACAGCTCGAAGACGAGGTGGCGCAGCGGCCCCTGCGCGACAAGAAGTTTCCGCACCCCATCGCATACAACTGCCTGCCTCATATCGATGTCTTCTTCGATGACGGGTACACGAAGGAAGAAGTGAAGATGAAACTCGAAACGAAGAAGATCATGGAAGCCGACATCCCCGTCACGGCGACGACGGTCCGGGTTCCCGTGATGGGAGGCCACAGCGAATCTGTTAACATTGAGTTTGCGAAACCGTGCACTGTGGACGAAGTGCGCGAGGTTCTCAACCATGCTCCGGGTGTCGTCCTGCAGGATGATCCCGCCCACAATGTCTATCCAATGCCGCTGACGGCGTTCGACAAAGACGATGTCTTCGTCGGCCGGATCCGATTGGACGACACGGTTCCCCACGGCATCAATCTCTGGATCGTCTCGGATAACATACGCAAAGGAGCTGCGACGAACGCAGTGCAGATTGCGGAAGCTCTCATCGCAGGCACATGAACGGTGATGAGCGCTCGCCGAAACAAAACTCGCACGGCAGTTCTCTCCCTGGTGTTTTTCCTTATGTCCGCTGCCGGGTGTCACAAACAGGCGGGAAAAGATCCGGGCTCTGCGCGCACCTACCACATCAAGGGCCTCGTGATGGCTCTTCAACCCGCCCGCAAGCGAATTGTCATCGCACACGAAGAGATCCCCCAGTACATGAAGGCTATGACAATGCCGTTTAGCATGCCGGATACCACCAGGATGCAGGGAATTGAAGTCGGCGACTCGGTGCGCGGCCTCCTCGTTGTTGAAAAATCCGGAGCCTGGCTCGACAGCGTAGTTGTCATCGCCAAAGTTCCGCAATCAGAAACCCGCTGACAAGAACACACAATGTTGTGGAGAATGCTTTGAAGCTCGATTTTCGCGAACGGTTGAAACGGGGTCCGATTCTGTGCGATGGCGCGATGGGAACGCTGCTGGATTTGTATGACTACAGCGATCGACCGCATGAGATTCAGAATCTCAAGAACCCTAAAACTGTCGAGCGCATCCATCGTGAATATATCGATGCCGGCGCGGAGATCATCGAGACGAATACGTTCTCAGCCAACCGGTTCCGGCTTGCTCAGTTTCATCTTGAAGACCGGATAAAAGAAATTAACCGGGCTGCCGTGGACATTGCGCGCAGGGCTGCCAGGGACGATGTGTACGTTGCCGGTTCTGTTGGACCCACGGGAAAACTGCTCGAGCCGATTGGAAAAATCAAGCTCTCCCAGGCCCGCTCAGCGTTCAAAGAACAGATCGAAATCCTTCTCGAAGGAGGGATCGATCTGCTTCTCCTCGAAACATTTGTCAGTCTCCATGAGCTCGATGAAGCCATCGCGGCGGCGAAGGAGCTCACCACCATTCCGATTGTTGCCCAAAAGGCGTTCGCCGAAGACGGTTCGATTCTTGCCGGATCATTTCCGCTCGAGGTCGTTGAGCACTTGTTGGAACGGGGTGCCGACGTCATCGGGGCCAACTGTACCGTTGGTCCGCAGAGAATGTTCAGCATCATCCGGGCGATGTACAAGGATGGCATCATTCTTTCGGCCCAGCCGGCCGCCGGGATTCCCACACTGCAGGATGGACGCTCTGTGTACCACACCTCGCCTGATTACCTCGCGGCGTACGCACGGGAGCTGGTACAGGCAGGAGTGACGCTCATAGGCGCATGCTGCGGCTCGACGCCTGCCCACATCAGGGCAATGCGCAAGACCCTGGATGAGCTCGCAGGCAGCCCGGCTCCGGACATCACCGTTCGGGAGACCGCCGTGGTTTCTTCCGGACGTAAACCGAAACCAGGTGGAGACGCCGCCGTTGCCGAACAGCTGCCGGATACCCGTTCGTTGTTTGAGCGAAACATCGGAAAGAAATTCCTGGTCACCGCTGAACTCGATGTCCCGCGGGGACTCGATATGTCCTCGGTCATCGATGGCGCCCGCTACCTCCATCGCCATGGAGTCGACGCAATCAACCTTACCGATGGTGCGCGCGCCCGGCTACGCATCAGTCCGATTGCGCTCTCCTTCCTGATCCAAAAAGAAGTCGGCATCGAAGCGATGACCCATCTTACGACGCGCGACAGAAACATGATCGGCCTGCAATCCGAATTGCTCGGCGCCCACGCGTTAGGACTGCGCAACATTCTCTGTATCACAGGTGATCCTGCAAGCATCGGCGACTATCCGCATGCGACGTCTGTTTTCGACGTGGATTCCGTAGGACTCATTCGTGCCCTCAGCGCGATGAATGCCGGCAAGGATCTGATGGGTAATTCCATCGAACAGAGAACTTCGTTCATGATCGCGTGCGCGGCAAACCCGAAAGCAGATGACATGGATCGCGAGATCAGGCGGTTATCGAAAAAAATCGAGGCAGGCGTGAATATTATTTTTACGCAGCCGATGTATGAAATGAGGACACTTGAGCAGTTCATCAAACAGATCGAGCAATGGAAGACGCCGGTCATGCTCGGGGTGCTTCCGCTCAGAAGTCACCGGCACGCCGAATTCCTGCACAATGAAATACCAGGAATGATCATTCCTGAAAGCACCAGAGAAAAACTCCGAAACGCAGGTGATAAAGCGGCTGCCGCAGGCGTTGAGTTGACGAAGGAGTTTCTTCTCGAAGCACGTCATCTCGTTGCAGGCGCATATCTTATGCCGCCGTTCAAGAAATATGAGGTTGTTCCGCAGATTCTCGAAGCCATCCGCTGATTTTCCCCCTTCTTCGCCCATTCCTACGGTTCACAGGACATCCAGTCACATTCGGTCGCTCTTCTGTCAGGATTGAGTTGCGTACTGACAAACATCATTGTTTGCATTCACGATTCTGGAAATGAAGAGGATTCGGGTTCGCAATTGCCGGAAGGGACTACCGGTTTTCTTGCCATTTTGAGCCAGAATCTATTGGCATTGATATTGCCAGAAATCATGGACCGTAGCACCGTGGATTTCCACGGAAGTGATGAGGAACAAGGCGCGAGCTTTCACGATCACAGAATGTCGTTGGATTTCTCCATCAGTATGTTCCAGAAGTAGATTCTGCTCGTTTTAATCTGCTTTGCAACGTTGCTTCTGTCGTCAGCATCGAAAGAGCCTCGATTCACAGTTCCTCCGTTGGCATCACCGTGCGAGCATTGCAGCAGCTTTTTAGCTTTCTGCCACGCCTTTGTTTGTCATGCGCGCAGTGCTTCGCTCGTCACGAAGGGCGGCGAACGCGTGCCGCAACAGCCCCCGGGCTGTGTTGTCGCCGACCATGTCTCATGTAGATCACGACCATAAGACGAAAACGCAATTATTATGCCTACCGAAGCAAAGAAACCATCAACGCATCCGAGCGGCGATAACCGCTTCAAGCTGCTGGACCGGGCAATCACGAAGCATCAGGCGAGCGGTGATGCGCTGATCGAGATTCTGCACGTCGCGCAGGGGATCTTCGGCTATCTCGAAGACGATCTGCTCGTGTACATTGCCCACAAGCTCAAATTACCTCTCAGCCGAGTACACGGCGTTGCCACCTTCTACCATTTCTTCCGCCTCAAGCCCCAGGGCAAGCACACGTTTGTTCTTTGCACAGGCACGGCGTGCTATGTGAAGGGAGCGGCGGACATTCAGAAGGCTGTGGAGCATCAATGCAGCTGCAAATTCGGCGAGACGACCAAAGACGGAAAGATATCGCTCATCTCGGCGCGGTGCGTAGGATCATGCGGCCTGGCTCCGGTCGCAGTGCTCGACGATGCAGTGGCGGGAAAACTTTCTGTCGATGAATCCATGAAACGTGTCAAACGATGGCAGGAAGAGCCTGCGGAGGTTGCAGCATGACAGTCGAAGATCTCCGCGAACTCGCGGAAAAGGAACGGGAGCGTCAAGCCCAGTTTACCCACCGGATATTGTACTGCGCGTCCGCAGGCTGCGTGTCAAGCGGTTGCGACGCGGCACGCGAATCCCTGAAGAGTGCGCTCCAGGAAAAAGGACTGACGAAAACATGCGAAGTGCTCGGAACGGGCTGTCTGGGGCTGTGCGGCGAAGGCCCGCTGATCTATGTGCAGACAGACAATATTCTGTACCAGCGCGTCACTGCCGACATTGCACGCCGCATCGTGGATGAGCACATCGCCGGGGGACGGCCCGTCAAAGAACATATGCTCGATCTCTCCTCGCCGTTTTTCGCTTCGCAATTCAAGATCGTGCTCGAAAACATGGGGCGTATCAACGCAGAGAGCATTGACGAGTATGTCGCCAACGGCGGATACGAGGCCCTGGCGAAAGCGCTTTCCGAGCTTTCACCTGATGAAGTCGTCGAGGAAATTCGCAAAAGCGGATTGCGCGGGCGGGGCGGCGCCGGATACCTCACGGGGCTGAAGTGGTCGCTTGTCCGCAAGAACAAGGGGGAGCAGAAGTACGTCGTGTGCAACGCCGACGAAGGTGATCCCGGAGCGTTCATGGATCGCAGCGTCCTGGAAGGGGATCCGCATCGGATCCTTGAAGGGATGGCAATTGCCGGCTACGCAGTCGGGGCAGGACAGGGATTCATCTATGTCCGCGCAGAATATCCGCTGGCCATTGATCGACTGAAACTCGCAATCAAGCAGGCGGAACGAATCGGGCTTCTGGGAAACAGAATTCTCGAGTCGCAGTTCAACTTCCGCATCGATCTTCGGATCGGGGCCGGCGCCTTTGTGTGCGGCGAAGAGACCGCGCTCATGCGCTCCGTCATGGGGCGTCGCGGCAGACCCAAACCGCGCCCGCCGTATCCGAGCGAAAAGGGGCTGTGGGACATGCCCACCCTCATCAATAACGTCGAAACGTTCGCCAATGTCGCACCGATCATCAACAAAGGGAGCGCGTGGTTTTCGGGAATTGGAACGCCGAAAAGCGCGGGGACGAAAGTCTTTGCACTCGCAGGAAATGTCCGCAACACCGGGTTGATTGAAGTGCCCATGGGCGTCCCTCTTCGCAAGGTGATCTTTGACATCGGCGGCGGCACGCCGGAAGGAACAGAGTTCAAGGCAGCACAGATCGGCGGCCCTTCGGGCGGATATGTCACGAAAGAACACCTTGATCTTCCAGTCGATTATGAATCGCTCCCGTCAGTCGGTTCCTTCATGGGAAGCGGCGGTATGATCGTCATGGACAACACCGCGAGCATGGTGGATGTTGCGAAGTACTTCATGGAATTCTCGATGGATGAATCGTGCGGCAAATGCATCCCATGCCGCGTCGGCACAAAACACATCCATGGTCTGCTGGAAAAAGTGGTAAGCGGCAAGGCGACGTACGAAGATTTTGAGCTGCTGAAGGAGCTGTGCGCGATGGTGAAAGAAACGAGCCTGTGCGGGCTCGGACAGGGGGCGCCAAATCCGGTGCTCTCGAGCATACGCTTTTTTGAGCATGAATATACTTCGGTGTTGAAAGAATCGGAAGGATTCGTGGAAACACCCGAGAATTCCAGCGCGCTGGAGAAGAAGGCATAACATATGGCGATTATCACATTTACGATCGACGGCGAAACGTTTAGCGCCCAGGACACCGACACGATACTCCATGTGGCGCGCGAGCACAAGATTCATATCCCGACGCTCTGCTTCCTGGAGGGCCTGTCAACCTTCGGTGCTTGCCGCCTCTGCCTGGTGGAGATCGGTGGCTCTCCAAAGCTTCAACCGGCCTGCACGACGAAACCGACTGAAGGCATGGTTGTCCAGACAAACACCGAGCGGCTGAAGAAATACAGGCGGATGATCGTCGAGCTCCTCGCGTCGGAAGGAAACCACCAGTGTGCGGTCTGTGTGGTGAACAATTATTGCGAGCTTCAGAACCTTGCCTATGAGGTTGGATTGGAATACGTGCGGTTTCCGTATCTCTATCCGAACAAGAAAATCGATGCTTCGCACAAGCAGTTCGTGATGGATCAAAACCGCTGTGTCCTCTGCACGCGATGTGTTCGCGTGTGCCACGAAGTAGAGGGGGCACACGTCTGGGATATCGGCGGCCGCGGGATCACTTGCGAGATCATCTCCGGGCTCGACCAGTCGTGGGCTCTCTCAGATTCGTGCACGGCCTGTGCCAAGTGTGTGCGCGTGTGTCCTACGGGAGCGCTGTTCGAAAAAGGCATGACGGTCGGCGAGATGCAAAAAGAACGGGGATTCCTGAAGTACATTGTGACAGCGCGGAACAAACGGGAATGGATCAGCACGGCGCACGAAGAGGAATAGTATTACACTGGAAAACATCTTGAAGATTCTCACGCAAAGGCGCCAAGGCGCAAAACAACGAAAAGGGAACAATCCCCTAGTGGCTTTGCGTGAAACTCTCACGCTCCTATCAGGTGTATTTGAGATAGGTTCTAATTAGAAAGAACAGAAGTCTATGAAACCACGTGTTGCGACAGCATGGCTGGGCGGATGCTCCGGCTGCCATATGTCCTTCCTCGATATGGATGAACGGCTCATCGAGCTGGCCGACAAGATGGAACTCGTGTATTCGCCGCTTGCAGATATCAAGGAATTCCCCCACAACGTCGACGTGACGCTCGTTGAAGGCGCGGTGGCGAATGTGGAGAACGAGGAACTTGCCCACATCATCCGGAGAAACTCACGCATGGTCGTTTCGTTCGGGGACTGTGCGACGACCGGCAACGTCACTGCGTTGAGGAACAGATTCGAGAAGGATGACGTCGAGAGCCGCGCATACGTCGAACTGGCGGACAAGAACAAACAAGTTCCCAATGAAGGACAGACAATCGCGATGCTGCTGGACAAGGTCAAGCCGTTGCACGAAGTCATCAAAGTCGACGCATTCCTGCACGGCTGTCCACCCACTGCCGATGAAATCTGGCAAGCGGTCAACGAACTGCTGCAGGGGAAGAAGCCCTTGCTTCCGACCGCCTATATGCGGTATGGTTGATCGCCGGCTCGTTGCGGTCATCAAGAGAGATACTCACCGATTGTAAAATGAGAGTACTATGTCGAAGACGATTACGATAGAACCTGTCAGTCGGATTGAAGGTCACGCAAAAATCACGGTGCAACTGGACAAGAACGGCGACGTTGCTGACGCCCGTTTCCATGTCAATGAATTCCGCGGGTTCGAGAAATTCACAGAGGGAAGGCTGTTGTGGGAAATGCCCGGCATTACAGCGCGCATTTGCGGTATTTGCCCGGCAAGCCACCTGGTGACCTCTGCGAAGGCCGGGGACGAAATTCTCGCGGTCGACATTCCCGAAACAGCCGACAAACTAAGGCGGCTCCTGACACTCGCCCAATGGATGCAGTCGCACGCTTTGAGTTTCTTCCACCTTTCGTCTCCCGATTTTCTGCTCGGTTTCGATTCCGATCCTGCAAAACGGAATGTGTTCGGCCTGATGGCTTATGATAAAGAACTCGTCCGGCGCGGAATCCGGCTTCGCAAATTCGGACAGGAAATAATTGAAATCGTTGGAGGAAGAAAGATTCACACGCCGGGGATGGTCCCCGGAGGCGTCCGGGATCCTCTGGATCCTGCCAAGCGCGAGTACTTGCTTGAGTGCATTCCGGAAGCGAGGGGGACTGTGAAGCTCGCCCTGGATGTGCTGAAGAAAGTGCACGAAGAGTATAAGAACGAAATTCCTCAGTTTGGCAATTTCCGTTCTCTTCTCGTGGGGCTTGTCTCAAAAAAAGGCGGACTGGAGTATTACGATGGCCATCTGCGGATCAAGGACGGCAACGACAATACCATCGCCGACGAGCTCGATCCGAGAGGCTTTTTTGATCTTTTTGGTGAAGCAACAGAGCCATGGACCTGGCTGAAATTCCCCTATTACAAGCCTGCTGACTATCCCGACGGAATGTACAGGGTTGGTCCGCTGGCAAGAGTAAATATTTGCGATTTCATCGAGACCCCTTTGGCCGAGGCCGAGCGGCGTATCTTCAAAGCGATGAGCGGCAATGTTGGAGTTGTGAACAATTCGTTCTATTATCATTATGCCCGCCTGATTGAGCTCATGTTCACGGTCGAAAAAGCGGAAATGCTCCTCGCCGATCCGGCCATTCTCGGCAAGAACATCCGCGCGCAGGCAAGCGTCAACAAGGAAGAAGGGGTGGGGTGTTCCGAAGCTCCGCGTGGAACACTCTTCCACCACTACTGGGTGAATCCTGACGGATCAATCAAGAAGGCAAATCTTCTGATTGCGACTGCCCAGAACAACCTTGCGATGAACCGCACTGTCCGTCAGATCGCCACTCATTTCATCGACGGCAAGAAGGGAAAGATCTCCGAAGGTATTCTCAACAGGATCGAAGCGGGTATCCGCTGCTATGATCCCTGCCTTTCGTGCTCAACGCACGCTCTCGGACGCATGGCAATGCACCTGGAGGTACTCGGCAGCCAAGGTGAAGTGATCACTACTCTGACCCGATGAACAAAACGCTCGTCATAGGATACGGCAACACACTCCGCCGCGACGACGCCGCAGGAGTCTATGCGGCCGAACGCATCGAACAACGCTACCCTGGCGTGGAATGTCTCACCGTCCAGCAACTCACATCGGACATGGCCGTCACGCTCGCGCACTACAGGACGGTGGTCTTCATCGACGCGAGCACTACAGCAAAAGAGCTGCGCGTCACAAAACTGCGCCCCACGGATGCTATGGTTGAGTATGACTCGCATTCCATGACTCCGCAGATGTTGCTCAATGCGAGCAACGACCTGTACGGGCTCATTCCGCGCGAAACGGTTCAAATAGAAATTCCCGCCAACGATTTTACGCTCGGCGAGTTGCCTTCTCCGAACGTTCGGGCAATCGTCGACCAGTGTGTCAACGATTTCCAGCAACTCGTTTTTCCAGCCACGTTCTGATAAGTGCTCCGACACACTTCTTGACACAAAGCCACCGGGCGTCCACATAGGAATCAGATCAGCAGAAAGCTTCCTTAGCTTTCTGTTTTCGGCGGATTCAATCCGGATGTTCCAAGGCAAGGGTCTTGAGAAGGTGGGAACATTCAGGAAGCGTCCTTGCAGTTCTCCTTTTGTGAATACGTTTACGCAACCATTTCCTTTCGTGACATACCACGTTCAAAATCGATTTGCGGTTCTAATAATCCCCTTGCTTTTAGGAACGCGATTCGTGATATTTCTGCGAATATCTCACCTCAGCACAGCCGGACACCCCTGATTCATTCATGCTTCTGACCCGCTCCATCTCGACCCTCCAATGGTGCCTGTTGTTTTGCCCGCTTCTCGCGCAAAGTCAACCGAAACCCGATACGGTTCGATCCATCACCGCGGTTCGTTTTTCCGGTTCAATTAGGATTGACGGAGAGCTCAACGAGTCTGCGTGGCAGCGTGCGGGTGAAACACGTTTTACGCAGCGTCAACCCGATGAGGGAAAACCCGCATCTCAGAAGACCGAGTCGTGGGTCGCGTATGATGACAACGCGCTTTACATTGCGGTGAAACTCTATGATTCCGATCCCGACTCCATTATCGGAAGGTTGGCACGACGTGACCAGGATTCGGAGTCGGATGAAGTGGGAATTGGTATCGACGCGGGTCACGACAGAAGGACGGGCCAGTATTTTATGGTCAATCCTGCAGGTGCGATTCAGGACGGGACGTTTTCGAACGATACACAGACGGACGACGGCTGGGATGGTGTGTGGGACGTTGCAGTTCGCAAAGAGGCGTGGGGATGGTCGGCGGAGTTTCGCATTCCCTATTCGCAGCTGCGGTTCGCGAAGTCCGATCGCTACGTCTGGGGGATTGAGATCTACAGAGGAATAAGGAGGAGAAACGAGGAGTCCTATCTCGTGTTTTATCCCAGAACCGACCGCCTTCGCGTTTCCCGCTGGCCCGAGCTGGTCGGGATTGAAGGAATTGAGCCCCCGCCGCGCATTGAGCTTCTTCCGTACGCCACAGCGACCGGGAAATTCGTCCAACAGGCTCCGGTCGATGCGTTCAATCTGGGAAGGACGGATCCCTTCAAGTTTCAGCGTAAGTTTCCGATGAATCTCGGCGCAGATGCGAAGATCGGCCTAGCGGGCGACGTGACGCTCGACCTTTCCCTGAACCCCGATTTCGCCCAGGTTGAAGTCGATCCTGCTGTTGTCAATCTGACAGCGTACGAAACGTATTATCAGGAAAAGCGTCCCTTCTTCATTGAAGGGTCAAACATCCTCAGCTTCGGACGCGGGGGAGCTCCGTCGCTACAGGATTTCGATTGGTCAGATCCAAGCTTCTTCTACAGCAGGCGTGTTGGCCGGGCCCCACAAGGTCAGGTCACGCACAGTGGATTTGTTGACACCCCTGATCGGACAACGATCCTCGGGGCAGCAAAAGTCAGCGGCAAGATCACCAACACGTGGTCATTTGCGGCTGTGAGCGCGCTGACAGCCCGCGAGTACGGCGATGTGGATTCGGCCGGAGTCCGGTTCAACGACGAAATCGAGCCCCTCACGTTCTACGGCGTCGTTCGGACGCTTAAGGAATTCAATGATGCGCGTCAGGCCGTTGGTGTGCTCGGTACCGTGGTCGAACGAAATATACGGGATGACCGGATGAAGAGGCTGCTCAATGACCGGGCGCTCTCCCTTGGCATTGACGGCTGGTCGTTCCTGGACGAAAGCAAAGTTTGGGTGCTCACCGGCTGGGCCGGGGCATCCCGCGTTTCCGGGACGAAGGAAAGAATGACAACTCTTCAACGTTCGGCACAGCACTTCTTCCAGCGTCCGGATGTCGGCTATCTCGGTGTGGACTCGAACGCAATGTCCATGACAGGCTGGGCATCACGCATCTGGCTTGACAAGGTCACAGGTAACTGGATCTTTGATGCCGCGCTCGGTGCAATAGATCCCGGCTTCGAAACAAATGATGTGGGATTTCTCACCCGGGGAGACTTCATCAACGGGCACATCTATTTCGGTTATGAGTGGTACGAACCGGAAGGTATCCTGCGATCGAAGGGGATCACCGGTGCCGTCATACGGCAGTATGATTTCGGCGGACGGAAGATCGGCGATGGATACAGATTGTTTCTCTCGGCTCAGCTCCTCAACTATTGGTCGGCGAACCTGGCGCTGGCGTACAACGGGGAATCGTACGATGATCAGCGGACGCGGGGCGGTCCTTTGATGAAAGCACTCGCGAGCCGGAGCATGGTGTTCACGATCTCGAGTGACTCCCGCGAATCGTTGTACGGGTCGCTGAATCTCAGTGCGGGCAGGGGTGAATCAGGCGGGTGGCTCTACAGTTCGGGGATGTATTTCAACTGGAAGGCCTCGCGCAATCTCAACACCAGTCTCAGCCTGGACTATTCACGCGTTCATGGCGCTTCGCAGTACATCGATGCCATCGGCGATCGGTTTGCAACGAACACGTACGGAACGCGATACCTTTTCGGAGCAATCGACCAGAAGCAGCTTTCCACGACTCTCCGTCTCAACTGGACCTTCACGCCGAAAATGAGTCTTCAGCTGTACCTCCAGCCGATCCTCTCGAGTGGAGCCTATTCAGGCATTATGGAATTGGCCCAGCCCGGGACGTTCACCTTCAACAGATACGGTGAGGGGGATTCACAGATTGATGTGTCGGACGGCGAGTATAGAATCTATCCAAACGGCCGTAGCGGGGTGATTCCTGGTTTCACAATCGGCAATCCGGATTTCAATTTCAAATCCGTCCGCGCGAATATGGTATTCCGGTGGGAATATCTCCCCGGTTCGACTCTCTTCTTTGTTTGGACGAACGAGAAAACGGATTACGAAAGCAGGGGGGACTTTTCTTTTGAGCGGGATGCAACAAGGCTGATGCGGATGACCCCCGACAACGTCTACTCGATCAAACTCACCTACTGGATCAACCCGTAGAGCATCGTCGATTTTCGATTGCCGATTGCCTGCGGCGTTCGTGGTTCTGAGAGCAGAGGGGGCAGTTGATCAATACTTCTATCAATTCTTTCGAATGATCGCTGCTTTGAAGCCGGGTTCCTGCCACACAGAGAGGAAATCGGGATCGAGGATTTCGGTAAAGATGTACTGGAGCGAAACGGCTTTCGTCAGTTCGGCGATTGCGCCCTGCTTATCATTCTGAATTGCGTGCACGCGCGCCTTCCAGTAGTGCAACTTCGAAGCAGCCGAGTCGAGTGCCATGGCTTGTTCTATCGCCTGCACAGCGCGCTTGGGGGTTTTTGCCCGTCTCGCCTGGAGAAGTGCGTACGCGGCCAGCGTAGCCACGTCTCTTGGATCTTTCGTCAGGACGACTTGCTCGGCGAGCGTGATGCCCTGATCAAAACTCGCGTTGGATTCGTTCAATTTTCCCTTCAACGAGTACGCCCGCCCCATCCAGTAGTGCAAGAGGATTTTTGTGCGATCGTCGCTGGTCTCCATCATTCTTTGACAGTAGTCCAGGACCCTGTCTTCCTGGTCCAGCGAAACCCACAGACGGAACTTATACCCAACTGTCAGAAGAGAATCCGGCCCCCCCAACAACGTCGCTTGCTCGAACTGCCGCGAGGCATCCTCGTGCTGGTCCTTGAAAAGATCGATAATTCCCTTCACTTCGTACGACCGATAATGCCGTGGATCAGTTTTCATGGCCAATTCTGCGTACTGCAATGCTTCATCAGTGTTTCCCTGAATCAATGAGAGAAGTGCATGTTCACGATTGCAGGCAGCATTTCCCGGTTGCAGCGACAAACCAGCTGCGATCTCGTTCCGTGCCCGGTCGAATTGCTGCATGTAACGGTACGCCTGCCCGAGGGTGGCATGGGCGGAGGCGTTGTTCGGGTCTGCCTTGACAGCTTCCCGGACGAAAGAGAATGCGGTCTCGAGCATGGCTTCGTCCCGTTTGCCCTGCTGGTATTCATTCAGCATGACCCTTGCTAACGTCAGCTTCGCAGGAGTGAGCGTTGAATCTTGCCGCAATGCATCATGGAGATAGACAATGGCCTGCTGAGTCGAAGTTCCGCCTGGGTGCAGCGACAACACAAATCCACGCAAGTACAGAGCGAACGCTTCCGCGTTTTCGGAGCGGCGGGCTGCCGTGCGCGGTGCCGCCTCGATATCCATGAACTTGAACAGAGCCGCGCCGGTTTGTGCGGCGAGGGAATTCAGATCGGGGATGGTACCCTGCAGCGTCGTCTCCCAGAGTGCTTTCTCGTCTCCGAGCTCGAACAGTTGAGCTTTCAATGTGACAGAAGTCCCGTTCACCGAAACTGATCCGCGCAGTGCGTGGGTGATACCAGTCGGAGAGGCCTGGCTTTGAAGAAGTGCGGTGTTGGCGCCAAAGACATGGGCGCTGGCAGGATCAACCACCAACACGGTTGGTGTTTTCGCCACTTCGTCTGCCACAAACGCCGAAAGCGCTTCCCCGATGTAGCCATCGTCCGCCTGGCCGGCTGAGAAGGGGAGAACAGCTATGGTGCCGGGTTTCCTCAAGGATACCCGTGTCAGCAAGTACGTTGCGGTGGCCCCGAGAAGCAGAAGCACGACCGCTGTTATGCCGATATAGATCTTCGTCTTCGGGACTCTCTGCTGTTCCTTCCGGGCGGCAGCGACTTTCTCCAGCGTGACTTTTGCGACCTCTTCCGCCCGCTGACGTTCGACTTTGAGAGACTCCTCTTTAGCACGCTCATCTTCAGCAAGTGTTTCGAGCCTCTGACGTTCAAGACGAGCTTCCTCAGCGAACTGGACCTGCTTCTCGATGCGCTTGGCCTGCTCGTTGTTCGGCTCGAGCGTGTACACCTCCTGCAACGCGTTCAACGCCTCCTGATACTGTTCCTGCTCAACAAAGCCAAGCGCCACGTCAAGGCACTTCTCAATCCGCTGTTTTCGCTCATCTTCCTTCCGCTGCTTTTCCTCTTTGACCCTTCGGCGGCGGTCATCCTCATCGCGGACGGCCCGCTGCTCCTCAACTTGCAGGATCAGCATCTGAGCTTCGTAATGAATCTGGACGACTTTGTAAATCTCCTTGATCTCTTCTTCAGCCTTGGTCAGGTCGCCGGCTTTGAAATATTCCTCAGCTTTTGCGTAATGCTCGTTCGCGCGCGCCATTTTCTCGGCGTTATCACGTTCCTGCGCGTCATCGACTTTCTGTTTGGCAGCTTCGACGCGGGTGGCCTCTTCATGTTCCTGTGCAGCGACAAGATCAGCTTTGCGGCGGGTTGGGCGGCTCTTGGCCGATTCGGATGGCTCAGAAAGCCCCGGGATGGAGTCGAGGAGGAGTTCGAAGACTTCAACCGGTTCAGCAATGTTCTTCAGGTCTATCGATCCCATGTTGTAAGCACGGATCGGCATCTTGTTCTTGACCTGGTTGTAGATTTCGGAGGAAACACAGATGCGGTTTGGCTCGGTGATCGCTTCAATCCGCGCGGCAATGTTGACCCCGTCGCCGTAGAGGTCATTGCCAATGGTCATAACATCGCCGAGATGGATACCGATGCGGATCTGGATCTTTTCGAATTCGGGCTTGCCGGTACTATGCTTGTGGAAGAGTTCCTGTGCTTCAATCGCGCAACGAACGGCGTTCACGGCGCTTGAAAAGTCAACCATGAACGAATCACCCAATGACTTGATCACAACCCCGGTGTTTCGCGCCACGAGATCGCGCATCGCATCGTCGTGTATCTTAAGGACCTCCATAGCGGCGCCTTCATTCTCGCCCATCTTCTTGGAGAAATCCTTGACGTCAGTAAACATGATGGCGGCGAGTTTGCGGGTGCCGCCTTCGGAGTTTGAAGCCATGATGCGTTTGTCGTGGTATTGAAGAGTGAGAGTGACGAACTACCGAAAGCGAAAGCCAGAATTCTGCCACAAAGGCACCAGGACACAAAGAAAACAAAGAGAAAAGATGTACTCTCAGATCTTAGTGTCTTCGCGACTTGGTGGCGCTTTTGGAAATATTCTTCACGGAGAGATCGCGGGGGTATCAATCCGTCCCGACGGCTCCCCTGTCCGAACTGCTTTACCCCCTCCGTGCGGACTGGAGATGCTTCCAAATTATACAAGGTCAAGATATTCACAGATGAGCGGAATGTCAATACTGGCGGGAGAACTCATTCTCGGAGCAGGAATTATTCTTGCGGAAAGGTGGATCGAATGGTTCCATCAGCGAAACCTAATCGAAAACACTTGCTCTGATCTTCCTGGTCTCTCTGTCCCGTCGGAACACCTATAGCCTGTGCTTCCAATAGGGATGATTTAGCGAAGAATATTCACGGGAATTTCTATCGGTTGGCGTAGTACTTCGTATAGTATTCAGCAACCATTCGATCGGTATTGTAAACAGGAATGAGACTGCGCATGGAGCTCCGAATTCGTTTGATCCAGCTCTCGGGAACCCCCTCCGCATTGCGGCTGTAGAATTCGGGAACAATCTGCCCGGAGAGCGTCTGAAGAAGATCCTCAGCATCCCTTTCGTCCTGCAATTCGAGATCTGCCTCTGCACTACCGTCGCCGATGGCCCATCCGTTCGTGTCCTTGAAACCCTCCTGCCACCATCCGTCCAGAATGCTGAGATTCACGCCTCCATGGATCACGGTTTTTTGGCCGCTTGTGCCGCTCGCTTCCAGGGGACGTCGGGGAGTGTTGAGCCATACATCCGCGCCGGCAACAAGATACCGGGCGACATTGATGTCGTAATTCTCAACAAAGACCACCTTGCCAATCAACTGAGGATGGCGAGTCATTTCGACAATGGATTGCATGAAGCGTTTCCCCTCGTTGTCGCGGGGATGCGCTTTCCCGGCAAAAACAAACTGAACGGGGCGATTCGAATCGTTGGCGAGTGCAATGATTTGTTCCAGATGTCGGAATACCAGAGGAGCCCGCTTATAGGTCGCAAATCGTCTGGCAAAGCATATCGTGAGGGCATCAGGTGAGAGCGTCCTGTCGATCGAACCGAAACCATCTCCCTCGCCTCTTCCCTGGAGTGCCCGCAGCCTGAGACGTACAAACTCGACAAGATCCCTTCGAAGCGCATACCGGAGAGCCCACAGCTCGCCATCGGTTGCCACCTCGCCGTTTTCGAGTTTGCTCCAATAATGAGGATCCATCAACTTCGCAGTCCAATCAACACCGAGCCGCTTGTTCCAGAATTCATGAGCTTTGGCCGTGGCCCAGCTTGGAGTATGAATTCCGTTCGTAATGTAGCCGATGGGAACCTCAGCGACCGGATTCAGTGGATACATCTCTTTCCACATTTCCCGGCTCACCTGTCCGTGAAGTTCACTCACGCCGTTTGCAGCACGCGACATCTTCAGGGCAAGCACAGTCATCGTAAACATTTCCTGCGGATCGTCCGGATTGATCCGCCCGTACGCCATCAGCTGTTCGCCGGTCAATCCCGTATCACTCCAGAAGCGGTCGAGCGTGTGGTGAATGAGCCCGGCGTTGAACCGGTCGTGTCCCGCCGGCACCGGGGTGTGAGTTGTAAAGATGCATCGGGACGAAACAGACTTCCGGGCATCTTCGATGCTTGTTCCCTGTTTCACCTGTTCGCGGAATAGCTCGAGTGTAAGGAACGCTGAATGTCCTTCGTTCATATGGAAGACCGAAGGTTCGATCCCCAGCGAACGCAGCAGCCGAACGCCGCCGATCCCCAGAACAATTTCCTGACCGATCCGGGTATTGACATCGCCGCCATAGACATGACCGGTGAGTCCCTGGAAATGCTCGTCATTCTCAGGAAGGTTCGTGTCGAGAAGATAAATGGTTGCGCGTCCGACACGCAGCCGCCATGCCTGGAAATGAACGGTGCTTTGGCCGATCTCCACTGAATTCAGCAGTCGACCCCCTTCTTCACGGGTCACGAGCTCCAGCGGAAGGCGCACCGGATCGTACACGGGATAGGATTCCTGCTGCCATCCGTCGGGACCGATGTGCTGCTGGAAATAGCCGTTTCGGTAGTAGAGACTTATACCGATGAAGGGAATGCCGAGATCGCTTGCGGATTTGGTATGATCGCCGGAGAGAATGCCGAGTCCGCCTGAGTAAATAGGAAGTGATTCGTGCAACCCGAACTCAGCGCTGAAGTAGGCGACAGGATGAGACAGCCGATGGGCCTGATGTGAAGTCCACGTATCGCTTGTCTGCATGTATGATTCGAAGTCCTCGAGGACCCGATGCACTCTCTTCTGAAAATCCGGATCGTGCAGACGGGCGGCAAGTTCGGTGTGAGAGACTTCGTGAAGAACTTCGACTGCGCTGTGGTTTGATCGTTCCCAGATCAGGGGGGAGAGTTCCCGGAAAATCTCCTGGGCTTGTGGGTTCCAGGTCCACCAAAGATTGCGTGCGAGAGATTGCAGGCGTTCAGCAGAAGTCTTGAGACTACCGTTACTCAATAGAATCACCGTTGTTGATCATAGAAATCGAATCGAATTGCTAAAAATGCAAAAAAATGAGCGGAAATTCCAGAGGAAAAATGAGAGAAAGTGAAGGCTGATTCAATTCCAAGGAAGTGAGAAGTGAGGGCGGTGCTGGTTCCGATTGGAAGGACGCAAGACATGAGACGGAAGACCAAGACAGTATCCCGAAATTCATTTCGGCACCGTTCGAAACCATTTGGTGAGACGAGAGACGTAAGACGGCTGACCGCGAACATGGCTTCTGTCTTCTGAATTCTCCATTCTGCCTTCTGTATTCCCAATCCCTCTTGTCGGTATTTGTGCGAATTGATAATGGCGGACGAATTTCGTTCCTTGGTGGCAACGTCTTCTGACGGTGGGCAACACTGGGAGCATTTGAATGCGGGATTGGTCAGAGGTTCCATCACGGCGTTAGTTGTCGATGACACAACTCTATATGCCAGTGTCTTCGGTGGTGGATTCCTTCGATCGACTGACGTAGGGATAGCTGGAAAGGCCGGAACTCGGGATTAACAAACCTATTTGTGTATGCATTGGTGTCGATGGGAACTCACCTTTTCGCCGGCACATTGAACGGGGGGCTGGTCAGCTTTGGAACTGCCGCGGGTGTGATATAGATCGTCTTGGGAAGCTCGGAGCATATTTCCAGATGGGAAATGCTATCGTGTCTATCGCGATAACTCACACAGGTGCTTTGTGCTGACGCGAAATATCATGTTGATCCGTTGATTTCGCACGTCGAATCCAATTGAAGATAACTTGAGGTATTGATTGGGCTTGAGAAAGCAAATACTCTTCTTTGTCTCCTGGCTGATACTCCTCTCTAGGATGAATGGATGTAAGCAAGAGGGCCCGGCGGATTCTTTGGTCGACGTCTGGACGGTCTCGGGGAAGTGTTATCTGGCAGGGTCGACTAACCCGGTTGCCGGGGTGATCGTGTCGTGCGGCGCGGTAGATGTCTCATCAGCTTCAGACGGATCGTACAGCATACGAGGCGTTGCCGCCGGCGATCATCTTTTGACCGCTCATAAATCGGGTTTGCTGGATTACTCGGAGAAAATCCATGTGGACGCAGATGTGCCGATGAACGTCTTTTTGGATTTCAAGCGAATGAACATCTCGGGGTACGTCGTCAATTCAGTTGACGGACCGATCTCCGGCGCACGCGTAAAACTCGCTACTTATGTCGACGTAACGGATATTTCCGGGCGATTTCAGTTCTTCAACGTCCCTCAAGTGTCTGATTCCCTCGTGGTCACTCACCCCGATTACAACCCATCGATTGCCCCCGTGGTAGTAGGAGACAGCACACAGAGGTTCGATGTGACGCTGACCAAGGATACAGTACTAACCGGAAACGCGTTGACAACCCAATATGTGGATCAAGTATTTCCCAACTCGTACTTTCCAGTGTGGCCGAACAACGACCGCGTGTATCTCAGAGCAAACGGCGTAGACAGCCTGGGGATGTACGTAGGTGGCGTCCAGCGCAACATCTTTCTCACGTTTCAATTTCCCCCCTTGCTGAATCAACCCAGCGTCACTCTTGTTGAGGGGGCTCTCGAGCTTTGCACTGACAAAGAGTATGCTCCGTTTGATGTCCAAACATATGTTATCGAGCTTAGCCCCTCCCTTTTACTGACATATGCCAATCAGCCAGGTGTTGGTGCTCTCCTTTTTTCTGGCACTGTTGTTAACACCGCGCCTGGAAAATACTCCGCTGTGCTTGTAACTGACGGACTTAAGGTACTCTTGGCCAGGCAGCAAGTCCAGGGTGTAAGTCCAGTCGTTGAAATCAGAGGAGGATTCGTATATCCCGTCGGTTTCTATTCTGTGCAGGCAACAGCCAACAAACCAAGGCTGAGGTATACTATACATTATTGAAAGCAAGCCTATGAGAGCGAGCAAAATGGGTTGGAGAGTTTTTCTCTTCGGGTTTCTGGGTGTTGCCGCCGAAAGCTGGGCTCAGCAGGATTGGTACTGGTACAACCCGCGGCCGCGTGGCAGTCACATCAGGGCGGTTCAGACCGTCACGCAGGATCTCATCTTCGTCGCGGGAGACCAGGGATCCATTATGAAGACGACTAATGCCGGAGCGACCTGGCAAGTGCTTCGATCCGGAGTCACGGTGACGCTATACGGTCTCTCATTCATCAATTCGACGACCGGAATGGCGGTCGGTGCAGCGGGCACAGTTCTTCGGACGACCGATGGAGGTGTATCGTGGAGACAATTGAAGATCGGGACTTCAAACCGACTCCTGAGCATTGCGTTCATCAACGCAACGACCGGGACTCTTGTGGGGGACGCTGGCTCCATCTATCGGACGACGGACGGTGGGTTCAACTGGGTTCTCCAATACGGCGCTCCGAGCACGACCCTGAATTTCGTGAACTTCCTCAATGCTAACGAGGGGACAATCGTGGGAGCCGGAGGGACAATTCTTCGGACCGCAAATGGAGGAGCGAGCTGGAACCGCCAATACAGCGGAGTCGATGTGGAATTGGATGGCGTATCATTCTTTAGTTCCGCTGTTGGCACTGCTGTCGGCGAGATTGGAACAATCCTGCGGACAGAAGATGGAGGTGTCACTTGGAATGCACAGCAAAGTGGCACTAGGGATCACTTGCGGGCGGTCGCTTCTTCGGACTTCGCTATCGGCACCATTGGGGCAGACAACGGCACAGTCCTGCGCACAACGGACGGGGGAAAATCCTGGAATGCTCACGGAAAATACACGACCGCGTGGTTCGCGGCGATCTCATTCACCAACCCGAATGTGGGAACGATTGCCGGTTCTTTTGGAGAAGTCTACAGAACGACCGATGGTGGGGATACATGGCGTTTCTTAACCCCGGGGCGGCGGATGCCCATGTACGGCATTCAGTTTTACGACAATTCTCTTGGGATGATGGTGGGAAATTTGGGCAGCATTCTGAAGACAACCGATGGGGGGCTGTCATGGCATGAGCAGCAAAGCAAAGTGGACGCGCATCTCTTTGCTGTTGGGATCGCAGACCGGGATACAGTCCTCTGTAGCAGTATTTACGGGAGATTCCTTCCGAGGACAAGGAACGGCGGCAATTCCTGGTACCTGGATACGCTCCCGAGAGTGTTCCCCACAGACATCACCATTTCGAGCATCGCATTCTCGAGTTTGACGTTGGGTCTGGTTGTTGGAAAGAAGGACACAAACAGGTTGCCCGGGGATCCCAGGACCAGATTCCAAGAAAGCCTCATTTGGCGAACCACTGATGCGGGGCTTACCTGGTCGTTCGCTAAGCTCGGTGAGGGGCCAGAGTTCAGCTGCGTGCGATTTCGATCGCCGAAGGAAGCACTCGTGGTCGGTGGATATCAAGAGGGAGTTGTTCTCAATCATCCTGAGGCGGGGGCGATCATGCGAACTATAGATGGAGGTCTATCATGGTCAACTGTATCGGGGTTTGGCTCAGTTCCCTATCTGCACAGTCTCACCTTCAACAAAGGGACCCTCGGAATTGCAGTCGGCAACAGAGGAACAATCTTGCGAACGGAAGATGGCGGTGTTTCATGGACTCAACAACCAAGTGGCACGCTCAATGCATTGCGCGGGGTTGCCTTTTCGGGGGACTATACTGCCTATGCCGTCGGTGACAGCATGTGCATCCTTCGATCGCTCGATGGAGGATTGTCATGGGAGAGCCTGAATGTGCCATGGGATGCCTCTGCAAACGCTGTAACGTTCATTGATCCGCTTCATGGATTCATGATCGGAGATGGAGGAATGATTCTGACTACATTCGCGCCTCCGGTAGTATCGGTCGCAAAAGAGAATGGCACGGGCAGCTCTCCGACTTTTTTGCTTGAGCAGAATTACCCAAACCCGTTTAATCCAGGTACTGCAATCAGCTATCAGTTGACTGCTCTCAGTCATGTGAATCTGGAGATCTATGATGTACTTGGCAGAAGGGTTGCGGTGCTGGTGGATGAGATGAAGATGCCCGGAACCTACACCGTCAAGTGGAATGGCGCTGGAATACCAAGCAGCGTGTATTATTATCGCTTGATGTCAGGCGGATCGATCGAAACAAAAAAAATGCTTTACTTGAGGTAGGATCTGGTGATGTGAGGTGAATCGTTGAGCAGCAATTCTCTGCAGTTGAAGAATATCAGACTATTGACGTTGGGACTTCTCATGTTGGTCGCCGGCGTTTTTCTCAATTCCGGCTGCGATCAGTCTTTCGACCCTCAGGGTCCACTCGATAAGCGGATGGTGGTGTTTTCTGTCCTCTCGACTGATCACAAGAACCAATATGTCCTGGTACAGCAGAGTTATTCTGTTCCGGATTACAACCCGCTGTCACATACCACCGACAATTCATTGGATGATGTGCGTGTCGCCCTGAATGCTTCAAATGGCAGTTACTTCTTTGCTGATACGTTGTTGCCACGGCAGGACACAAGCCGGTACAATTTTCCAATCCGCTCGTTTGTGCTGAGAGACTTCACTCCAATTGGTGAAGCGACGTACGAGATGGTCATCCAATCCAGGAGATATGGCCTTGCATCTGCGAGTGTGACAGTTCCCGGAAGCAGTCAGATCTCGAGGTCACAAGGTGTAGAGCAAGCCTTGAATACTCCTCGCGATTATCCGAATGATTTTCAACTATCGTTCGTAGTCGGGTTGTCCCCTGCTGCCAAGGGGATCCTCAGCCGTCTGCTGTTGTACTACGACGTACAAAAAGGAAATCAGTGGTTTAGTGAGCGCGTGGAAGTGCCGCTCAACTCGGCAGATTCAACGCTTTATACTCTTGATCACGCGGTGTACCCGCAACTCGCGGCAACACCGGCGACGTCGAGAATCGCGCTCAATTACAAGAACGGGTACTATCGGGCCATCGTCTATTGGGTCAATTCGAAATATCCCACCAACCGCGTAATCTTCAAATGGGTGACGCTCGTGATATTGCAGGGGGACAAGAACCTTGTGCAGTACTATACCAGTGTTCATCCCTCATTTGACCCGTACTCGATTCGTTTAGATGAATCAATCGCCTCGCCCGTCAACGGAAGCCTCGGGCTGATCGGAGGGTACAATCTTGATTCACTCGTGCAGCTTCTGCCGGCGAATTTCTGGGGGAACAAGTGATGCGGATTCTTTTGGAACTTTGAATTGAGTCGTTTTTTTACTTTGCAAGCGACTAGCTGCACATTCACACAGCACCGACGCTGTATCTCACCGTTTACATCATGCAATCTCAACCAGGAAACGCGTCTTGAACAGACTTCGCCAACTTACACTTCTGTTTCTGTTTCCGTGTCTCCTCGTCGCCCAGGGCGTGGACATTCGAGGCATTGTGTCGGACAGTTCAACGGGGGAGAGAATACCTTTCGCGAATATCCTCCTGTTGAATACGAGCAAAGGCGCCTCCTCCAATCTCCAGGGTTTTTATCTTATCACCAGTGTCCCTCCCGGGCAGTATCAGATTTCGGCGAGCTCTGTTGGATATGAGTCACGGGTGAAGGAGATCACCGTCCGGTCAGGTGCGTCGATGACGGTCAATTTTGAGCTTCCGTCGAAGCCGGTGGAAATGTCGGGTATGGACGTTACGGGAAAGGGAAAGAAAGAGCTCACAGAAATTCACACGAGCGTGCACATTCTCGAACAGCGCGACATCCGTTCTGTGCCGATGGCAGCCCAGGATGATGTTTTCAGATCGATCGGCATCCTGCCGGGAATCGTCTCGACGAGCGATGTGACGTCTCAGTTCTATGTCCGCGGGGGTGCGGGAGATCAGAATCTCATCCTCCTGGACGGGATGAAGATCTTCAATCCGTACCACGCTTTCGGTATCTTCAGCATTTTTGATTCCGACCTCATCAAGACGACCGAGGTTTATACGGGTGCCTTTCCCGCGGAGTACGGGGGGAGGCTGTCATCAGTTGTCAGCATGACGACGAGAGACGGCGACTCCAAGAAAATCTCCGGGCGGGGAAACATCAACTTTCTTTCCACGAAGCTAGAGCTGAATGGCCCTTCCATGGGCGGCACAAACTGGCTGGTCAGTGGAAGGAAATCGCTCTTCTCCCAGACTCTGGGCAAATTTCTGAACAAGGATATCCCGCTTTCATTCTACGACGCGCTCCTGAAGTTCACGATGGTGGATGGGGAGGGACAGGGGAAATACAGCGTTGAGTGGTTCACCAGCGGTGATGTGATGCGATCTTCAAACCCGAACGAACCGGACTATTCGTGGAAGACGAGCGCGTTTGGACTGGTGGCATCAAGCCTGATCCAGGACCGGCTCTATGTCAACGTCGTCGGGTACGGCAACAGTTTCACGGGATCCCGGGACGCGAAATCGTCGCCCGACATCTCGTCATCCACAGCAAGTGTCCGGGAAGCTGGCGTCCGCGTCAATGGGACGCTCTATACAGACAATCACGATCTGTTTCTCTTCGGTTTCGAGTTCAATTTCCCAATGCTCGAAGACTGGCTCGTAAACAACGCGGGAGTTCATCTACACTACTACAGCGATCTCGCGGAAGCCTCGGTCTGGACCCAGTACCAGTTTACGGCAGGGCTTCTGAAAGCTGATCTCGGTGTCAATCTTGATCTGGGAAGCCTCATGAGCCGTGACGCCGGTTTCGAGGTCGTCCAGCCGCGGCTGAATCTCAGTTACCCGCTGTGGCAGACTTGGGTGGGGAAAGTGTCGTACGGACGCTTCACTCAAAGTCTGATCACGCTCAACAACGAAGACGACATCATCTCGATCTTCGATACATGGGTCCAGCTTGCCGGTCAGTTGAAGCCCGAACTGGCCGACCACTATGTTGTCGGCTTGGAGGGCAATCCCCTGCGAAACTTCTCAGCGAGTTTCCAGGGATACTACAAAGACTACAGGTCGCTCGTACTCTATAACCGGGATAAGATCGATTCGCAGGATCCGGACTACATCAACGGGACTGGAGCGGCGTACGGATTCGAAACGCTGTTGCGGTATGGTACGAATGCGATCGATCTCTATGGGGCCTACAGCCTGGCCTGGACCTCGGTTACGACAAGGGGTTTCACCTACAACCCCCGGTACGATCGGAGACATACGCTGAATCTCCTGGTGACCTATCGACCCATTGAAGGACTCGAGGTGGGGGCGAGGTGGCAATTCGGAAGCGGGCTTCCGTATACGCAAACGATTGGGTACTACGATCGCCTGGCGCTGACGAACATTTTTCGCGGGCCTTGGGTTTCGGAAACACCCGGACCGTACATCCGGCTTGGAGACAAGAATGCGGCGCGGCTCCCGACATACCATCGGCTCGATGTCAATGCGACGTATCGATTCACTGCCCGTCCGTTCTCCGGATCCATCGGAGTGAGCATCATCAATGCCTACAATCACAAGAACTTGTTCTACTTCGACAGAAAAACCGGCCAGCAAGTCGATATGTTGCCGGTGTTCCCGACTGCGACACTGAGTCTGGAGTTCTAGTGCCAGTTCAAACAAATCATATTGTAGTCTTCATCGCGGAGACGCTGAGTCCGCACCAGCCCGCCACGCGGTCTGGCGGGGAGAATCGCAGAGGAACATTGTCAACAAAGTCTGCGTCAAGAACCGATATAAAAAAACACATGACCCTTGTTGTCCGAGAGTTGAACTCTCGGACATTGGCCCATCTTCGACAGTTCAACTGTCGAAGAGCATCTGGGGCGGCGCGGTATGACGGGAGAATCTCATGCACTGCCACGATGACCGTGGGACGGTGTTTCGAGTCCTCGGCGGTCCGTTTTTTGACATCCTCTGAAAGATGAAGTCACTATCGAAACATATTCTCCTTGTCGTGATGCTCCTGTTCATCGGCTGCGAGAAACCGTTCTCGCCCAAGGGGCAGTATGAACAGAAGCTGGCTGTTTTCGCCATCCTCTCGAACGGATCGGACACGCAGTACGTCAGAGTTCTGAAAACGTACGATCCGCCCGGGTTCAATCCGTACGATGTCTTGCAGGACCAGGCCGTGCGAGGCGCTGCTGTGACGGTATCCCAGGGGGGATTGGTTGTTCAATACCGTGAGACCACAGTCCCCCGAAGCGACGCAAGCAGGTTCGACGACAACGTCGTCGCGTATATGGCGTTTCCGTATCGCGTCCGGACAGGCAAGACCCATACACTAGACGTTTTGACACCATTGGACGGAAGCGTTCAGACAAGCGTCATCGTCCCCGATACAGGATACCTGAAACTGTCTAATCCTATGATGCTAAGTCTGAGTCGTGTCAGAGACGGGACCGCGGAGGATCTCGGCGTGCAGGCATTCATCAGCCCTTTGACGTACGGCTGTTTGATCAGGTTCTTCCTTGAGTATGACGTTTTGCAAGATTCAACGTGGGTTCGGATGAGGACGGAAGTTCCGAAGTTTGTGTTCATAGTGGATACAACACAATACTACGGTTTCCCGAAGCTTGTTCGGAGGGGCTCGGCTCCCGGTCCGCCCGGCAGCTTGCAGTTAGAAGGAAGCATGTTTTTTGTCACAGCCTACAAGGCGAAGGTCAACGAGCTTCAGAGGCAATATGGGAATGGACTCTGGATTCGTCGTGCGCTTTTCGTTCTCACACAGGTTGAGAAAAATCTCTATACGTACTACAACATCACCAACGGTTACCAGGACGCGATCTCAATCAGAACGGACTTGCCGGATTGGACGAACATCAACGGCGGTTTGGGGCTCTTCGGCGCGATGGTGACAGACTCAGTGTACTATGACATTCCCAATTGAACGAAGGGGTGAAACGTGAGGGCGTTTTCAGTTCGGGTTGGTAAGACGGAAGAAGTGAAAGATCGGGTGCTGACCGCCGATTGTTGAGTGCTGCTTTCTCTCACATCCGAAACCGCCTCAGCCTCAGAGAATTCGAAACGACGCTCACCGAGCTCATTGCCATGGCGGCGGCAGCGACCATCGGGTTGAGCAGGCCCAGTGCGGCGACAGGTATGCCGATGATATTATAGATGAAGGCCCAGAAGAGATTCTGTTTGATGCTCAGGATGGTCCGCTTTGAAAGCCGGATCGCAGCAACGACCCCCTGAAGATCGCTGTGCATCAGTGTAATATCTGCAGTTTCCATCGCGACATCCGTGCCACTTCCCATCGCAATGCTCACGTCGGCCTGGGCGAGGGCCGGCGCATCGTTGATTCCATCGCCCACCATTGCGACTCTCTTTCCCTCTCGCTGCAGACGCTTGACATGCTCCGACTTTCCCTGGGGTAGGACTCCGGCAATGACGGAAGTAACGCCAGCCTGCTGCGCGATCGCTTGCGCTGTCTGCTCGTTGTCACCCGTGATCATCATAATGTCAAAACCCATCTGCCGCAATTCGGCGATGGATTCTTTTGATCCCGGCTTGATTGTGTCGGCAATCCCGATGACAGCGCAGAGCACTCCGTTCAAAGCAACCAGAACCGGAGTCTTGCCGTCCCGCGATAATCGGGCTGAGATTTCCTGAGCAACCGAGATCTGGACGGACCACTTCTCCATCATCCCATTGTTCCCAACCACAATCGCGTCAGACCCGATGTTTCCACGCAACCCGAATCCCGGCATGTTTTCAAATGAATCTACGCTTACCAGTGATACTCCATGCTTCCTGGCATAGTCTGCGACCGCCCTCCCAAGCGGATGTTCCGATTTGTTCTCAAGCGAAGCGACACGCTGAAGCACGCGCTGTTCTTCAAAACCACTCAACACCTCAAAATCCGTCACTGACGGTTTGCCTTCCGTGATTGTGCCTGTTTTGTCGAGGACAATCGTCTGAATTTTCTCAGCCCTCTCAAGGCTCTCCGCATTCTTGATCAGAATTCCATGCGATGCGCCGAGGCCGGTTCCAACCATGATTGCCGTGGGCGTCGCCAATCCGAGTGCGCATGGGCACGCGATAATCATCACGGCGATAAAATTGATCATCGCTGCTGTGAATGGAAGTCCGCCAACAAAATACCAGAGGAGAAACGTCACAACCGCGATTGAGATGACGATGGGAACGAAGACCGCAGCGATCGTGTCAGCCAGCGCCTGAATAGGCGCTTTTGATCCCTGTGCTTCTTCCACCAGCCGGACAATATTGGCGATGACGGTGTCTTTGCCGACGGCAGTTGCTTGGAATTCAATGCTCCCGTTACTGTTGATTGTCCCGCCAATGACCTTCTGACCCGTCGTTTTGTCGACCGGCAAACTCTCGCCGGTAACGAGTGATTCGTCGATCGATGTCGAGCCGCTCGTGATGATCCCATCCACAGGAATTTTCTCTCCCGGCCGGACGATAATCAAGTCATCGACAATCAACTCGCCGATCAGAACGTCGAGTTCACCGCCATTCCGATAGACGCGAGCAGTCTTGGGCTGAAGGCCGAGAAGCTTCTTGATGGCGTCTGTCGTTCGTTGTTTGGCTTTCGCTTCAAGAAGTCTGCCCATCAGAATGAGAGTTGTAATCGTCGCCGCGGTATCGAAGTACACCACATTCTCCGCGGCGGCCGTGGGAAGCCATTCCGGGAACAGGACAACCAAAGCGCTGAAGATGTAAGCGGTACCGGTGCCGACTGCCACAAGGGTGTTCATGTCGGCTGAGAAGTGTTTGGCCAGATTCCACGCGGCCTGAAAAAATCGCCTCCCGGGAACAAAAACAATCAGCGTTGTCGCCAGGAAAAGAAGCTTGTTGACCTCGTCCATGGAGAGGGGAGACCAACGCATGAACCACTCGGCCATGCTCACCATGCTGATGAACATGATTGGAATCGTCAGGGCAGCGCTGAACAGAAAATCCGACTTAAGTTTCCGGTAGGTTTGCTCCTGGTGTGTTTGGGTGGGCGTGCTTTCGCCACTGCCTGACGCGGATTGCGTTGTGACAAGAGTGGGGAGAAGGAGCTTGTATCCGGCTTCATCTACCATCGAGGCAAGCTCCGTGAGGTTCGCTTTCGCAGGATCGAACGAAAGCGTCACTTTCTCGGTCGCCAGGTTGACCGCAGTGCTCTCGACGCCCTCGACTTTCTTCAGCGCCTTTTCCACGCGAGCGACGCAGCTTGCGCAGGTCATCCCCTCGACGGGGAGTGTCAATGTTCGAAAATGATCCATCTGTATTGTCTCGATTGGGTTGTGCAGTTCTCGTTGCGAGAGACCGCTTCGTGATTCCGGTTCTCAACGTTGAGTCGCCGTGGCCGCTGGGTATCGCAGAGTGTCCAACGCGCGATTCTCCGCGGTGCTCTGCGGGCTCGGCGTCTCTGCCTTGAAAACAATCAACTTCACATGACGAGTGATCTTACTTGGATGAAGAGACAAGCCTGTATCCGGCTTCCTCGATCGCTTTCGAGACCTGATCAGGTGTCACGTTCGTTTCGTCGTACTGAACGCGGGCCTTGCCAATCTCCACATTTTCGATTGTAAGCCCGTTAACTTTGCCGAGTTCTTTCTTGACGTGCATGACGCAGTGCCCGCACGACATTCCTTCAATTGTAAGATCTTGAATTTTCATTGCCCTCCTCAATTGATTATTCTTCATCCTGAGCGGAGTCCCGACATGTTTTGTCGGGACGGAGTCGAAGGATGTTACAGGCACCTTAGACATTCATTGGGAATGCTCCTTCGCTTCACAAATATGCGAATTCTTCCGGGGAGAGACGTTACATTTTTATGAGTCTTTGTTACAGGGTTTCAAGGTGGGTACAGGGTAGAAGAAACCACGGATATCACGGGAACGAAACAGAAACGGAACGGATTTGAATTACATTCGAAGGCCGAGTACAGTCTTCGACTACGTTCGCGAAGAGCGCTCACTGCGCTCAGACTGACGTCGCTCTTCTTCCGAGCAGCCCAAAAAGCCATCGCCATCCCGAGCGTAGTCCCGCTCATTTTTGAGTGGGACGGAGTCGAAGGACGCACGGGGGCTGGCACACTTATCGAAGGCTTGGTACAGTCTTCGACTACGTTCGCGAAGAGCGCTCACTGCGCTCAGACTGACGTTTTTTATGCAGGCAGGTTAACGAGTTCATTGCATCCTGAGCGCAGCGCCGACGATTCACAGTCGGCGCGAAGTCGAAGGATGTCACGAGCGGCTTACCCGGTCAATCGGCTTTCGTTGCTGTCCGGTGAGTGACCTGAATTTGGTGGGGGTGAATCCTGTGACGGACTTGAATTGATTCGACAGGTGCTGCACGCTGCTGTATCCAAGTTTATACGCAATTTCGCTGAGGGTCAACTCGCCGTACTTGAGAAGCTCTTTCACTCGCTCAATTCGCTGAAGAATGACAAACTGCTCGATCGTCACGTTCTCGACGGAGGAAAACAGAGTGCTCAAATGATGATACTCGAGGCCCAGCTTCTTGCTCAGGTACTCCGGGAACCTGAGCTTCCTGCCCAACGTGTCACGATCTTCACGAACAAAGGTGATGATCGCAAGCTTCATCTGTTCGATCGTCTTCGCTTTCCGGTTCTCGATGAGTTCAAACCCGTTCTTGCCGAGAACTGATTTGATGTCCTCCATCGGAAGCTCCTGCGCGGCGCCGGCGACGACGACCTCTCCCAGCGAAACGCTTCGAACGTCGAGTTTAATCTTGGTCAGTTCCTCGCGCACGACGCGGGTGCACCGGTCGCACACCATGTTCTTCACGTAGAGCGTTGTTGTCAGTTTTTCGTGCTTCTTCCTGGGTTGCGCGGGCATAGTGTCTCGCTGTGTTACGGAGCGTCTTTGAAATGAAAACACGGAACAGAGTAAATGATCTGTTCCGTGCTCTCGTGGCTAGTGTCAGATATCTCTGCGGTGAGTGCTACCAGCGTCGTGGTGCGTTCTTGACGCTGCGTACCGTGTCACGCGCGATGAGCAGCTCCTCGTTGGTCGGAATAACAAAGATCTTGACCTTGCTGGTCTTCGTTCCTGTTTCGCCTTCTTTGCCGCCATACAATGTGCCGTTGATTGATTCATCGAGTTCGATGCCAAGCCATTCGAGGCCGGCGCAGATGCGCTGACGGACGGGGACTGAGTTTTCACCGATACCGCCCGTAAAGACGATGGCGTCGGCTCCCCCCATTTCGGCAAGGTAGGCGCCGATATACTTCTTCACGCGTAAACAGAAAATGTCGATAGCAAGTTTCGCGCGTCGATCCTGATGCTCCTGCTCCTCGGCAAGAAGATCACGCATGTCGTTCGTCAGCCCAGAAAGCCCCAGAAGTCCGGACTGCTTGTTCAACATCGCATCGATTTCGTTCAACGACATCGCCTCTTTGTGTGCAAGAAACTCGATCACCGACGGGTCGAGGTCGCCGCCGCGGGTTCCCATCACGAGTCCTTCCAGCGGTGTGAGCCCCATCGAGGTGTTGATGGATGAGCCCGCTTTGATCGCGCACGCCGAGCATCCGTTGCCCAGATGGATCGTGATGATGTTCGTGTTCTCAAGGTCTTTGCCGGTGAGCTGGCGGTATCGGTATGCGACATATCTGTGGGACGTACCGTGAAATCCGTAGCGGCGTACCTTGTGCCGGCGATACAATTGATAAGGAATCGCGTAGAGGTACGACGTCTCGGGCATCGTTGAGTGGAATCCGGTGTCGAACACGGCGACCTGTGGAACTCCGGGGCCCATGACGTCGCGGGCAGCAGCGATACCCTTCAAGTTGGCCGGATTGTGAAGCGGCGCCAGCTCGATACAGTCCTCGATGCCTCTGGTGACCGCCTCGTCGATGATGACCGACTTGGTGAATTTCTCGGCGCCATGGACCACGCGGTGACCGACGGCATGAATGTCGGCGAGCGAGTGAATGCCGGGAACCTGCGATTCGGAAGAAATAATCCACCGGATAACATAGTCGAGTGCCGCGCGGTGATCGCGCAGCGCAACAGCCTGTTTCATGGCCGGCCGGCCGGACGCCTGAAAATTGATCAACGATTGGCCGCCGATGCGCTCAATGAGGCCTTTGGCCTTCTGGATGTCAGCGTTCTTCTCGATGATTTCGAGATCGGTTTCGATGATCTGGAATTTGAGTGACGAGCTTCCGCAATTAAGGACGAGGATATTCATAGGAGTCGGGGGCGGATCGGCAAGCCGATGACCGCGTTAGGTTGTCTTTAAAGTTGGAGGATTCGGTGCGTGACGCGTTCAGAAAAACATTGCAGTACGAAGCTACATCTTTATTGCGGTAAACTCAAGCCGGCCAATTTCACTTTTGACAATTTTTGGTGTATCTTCTCAACAATAACACAACCGTTTCGGAATGAAGAAATTCACACTCAAGCAACTTCCCACTGATACCCTGCATCTTGTTCACCCGCAGCGTTTCAGAATTGATTATGAGAAAGAACTGAACACTGCTCAGTATGAGGCCGTGACTTCTGTCGACGGTCCTCATCTCATTATTGCAGGCGCAGGAACGGGGAAAACTCGAACGGTGGTGTACCGCGTCGCGTACCTTGTGGAGCTTGGCGTGAAGCCGGATCATATCCTGCTTCTGACATTCACCCGCAAGGCAGCACAGGACATGCTCCGCCGCGCATCGATCCTGCTCGATAGCCGCTGCGAACAAATCTCCGGCGGTACGTTTCATTCCTTCGCGAACAGCGTGCTCCGCCGATATGCGGCGAAACTCGGGTACGAGATGAACTTTACCATCCTCGATCAGGGGGATGCGGAGGATGTTGTCAATCTCATCCGAACGAGGCTGAAGTTTGACACGAGAGAAAAGCGCTTCCCAAGAAAAGAGGCGTTGTACGACCTGTACAGCAGGGCGGTCAACACTATGACACCGGTCAAGGAGATTCTCGCGCTCGATTACCCGCAGTACCTTGAAATCGAAGATGATATCCAGACCGTGCACAAGAGCTACGTGCAGTACAAGCGTCAGCACAACCTGATGGACTACGATGACCTGCTGGTGAATTTCGCGCTGCTCCTGAAGCAGGAGGAGGGAATCCGGTCGGTGCTCTCTGACAAGTACAAGTACATCATGGTTGATGAATACCAGGACACGAACAGGGTGCAGGCGGAACTCGTCAAGCTTCTCGCGCTCAAGCACAAGAACATCATGGTTGTAGGAGATGACGCTCAGAGCATTTACTCGTTCCGTGGTTCCACAATCCGCAACATCATGAGCTTTCCGGAAGAATTCCCCGGCTGCAAGGTGGTCAAGCTTGAGGAGAACTTCCGCAGCACACAACCGATTCTGAACCTCGCGAATGAGATCTTGAAAAGAGGGGCGATCGTCAGTTGAGAATGAAGAATCCAGAATTCAGAATCCAGAATATTTTGCGTTGATACATGCGTTTTGGAGCCAACCATGGAACGAAATCCCGCGAAGACATTTGAAGATCTGATGGTATGGCAGAAGGCTCATCAATTCGTGTTGGGTGTTTACCGGTATACAGATTCATTCCCGAAGAGTGAACTCTACGGGTTGACATCACAGCTGCGGCGAGCCGCAGTCTCGATCGCAGCGAACATCGCGGAAGGGTTCAAGAAAACCGGGAAGGCGGACAAGGCACGATTTTTCAACATAAGCCAAGGGTCCATTGAGGAATGTCGCTATTACTTGATTCTCAGCAGCGATCTTCAATATGGCAATCCACATACGATTGCTCCTCTGCTTGACGAGGTCAGCAAACTTCTGACCAGTTATCGCAGAGCAATTCTGACTCCTGACTCCTGACTCCTGACTCCTGACTCCTGACTCCTGTATTCTTCTATGTATTACAAAGAACTCTACACTCGCCGTCCCGGCGGCAGTCTCCCGCAACTCGTCTCCACCGAGAATGAGAACATGCAGTCGCGGTTTGTTGTGCAGAAGATCCTCGAGCTGCGCGAACAGGGGGTGCCGCTTGAGGACATGGCCGTTTTGTTTCGCTCGTCGTTTCTCTCGTTTGATCTTGAAATCGAGCTTACGAAAGCGAACATCCCGTTTGTGAAGTTCGGCGGCTTCAAATTTGTTGAGACCTCGCACATCAAAGACGTGGTCGCTTACCTGAGGGTGCTGGAGAACCCGCGTGACGTCGTCTCCTGGAATCGAATCCTTCTCCTTGTCGACGGCGTCGGACCCCGAACGGCAGAGAAGGTGATCGACGATATCCTCAAACACCGTGTGCTGCCCGCGCGTGACGGGGCCGAAACGCTCCCGACGACGAAATTCTGGATGCAGTTCAATGACTATTCGGAGAACATCCAGAACCTTTTTGAACTCCTCAAACGCGCCGCCCCGCCGAATCTTCCACCGGCAGAAAAGACATTTCAGGTTCTTCAATACTACGAACCGATTCTGCGCGGCCGCTATGACGACCACCAGAAGCGGAAAAAAGACCTCGAAATGTTCCAGAACATCACGGAGCGCTACAAGGAAGTTGAAACACTGCTGACCGATCTCGCCCTGGAACCTCCAAATGAGAGTATTGTTGATGTTGAATCTCCCGGCCCCGAGGAGGAGTTCCTGACACTCTCCACAATTCACAGCGCGAAAGGCCTGGAGTGGAACTCCGTGTTCATCATCTATGCACTCGAGGGGCGGTTTCCCACCATGCGCTCGGTCGCCAGCGATGACGATCTTGAAGAGGAACGACGGCTTATGTACGTCGCCTGTACGCGGGCCAAGGACAACCTCTTCATTACGTACCCTATGAATGTGTATGACCGTGAGAGCGGATTAATCCTGACAAAGCCCTCACGCTTCATTCAAGGCGTGGGTGAGAACCTGCTGGAACCCTGGGTGGTGGAGTAGCGGAAAACAGAATTCAGAAGACAGAAGACAGAAGACAGAAGACAGGGGAACTAATCGCTAACAGCCAATAGCTAATTGCTGATCGCTGACAGCTGATTGCCCACTTAATGACCGATATGCCTGACATCATCTATCTCGACCGCAACGAAAATCTCTACGGACCCTCACCGAAGTGCTTCGAAGCCCTTCGGAAGCTCGGTATCGAAGAGCTCAGCATCTACTCGCGCGATTTCACCCGGGGAGTGAAGAGCCGGCTTTCGGAGCGACTCGCCTCGGAACTCCGAATCCCTGAGCCTCAAATTCTGCTCAGCGAGGGGAGTGAGGATATGCTGAAGCAGATTGTCCACTGCTATCTCGGTCCAGGGGAGAAGATACTCTCCCCGGCCCAATCATGGTGGTACTATCAGAAGGTCGCAGCCGAGGTCGGGGGCGAAACAGTTACCTACGCGTTGAAGGAGGGCTCTGATTCATTCTACTATGATGTCGATGAGATCGTGGAGCTGTACCGGAAGGAATCACCCCGGGTGGTCCTCATCGCGTCACCGAATAATCCGACGGGCAATTCATTTCCCGATGCCGATCTCAAGAAGCTCTCCGAAGCATTTCGGGAGAGCATCGTCGTTCTCGATGAAGCGTACTGGGGGTTTGCCGATACGTCCAACGAGCACATCGCGGATCTCATCCAACGGTACCGGAATCTCGTTGTGCTGAGGACGTTTTCGAAGTTCTATGCACTTGCCGGTGCGCGCATAGCCTTCGCAGCAGTCGGCACAAGCCTGACCCGGCTCACCAGGTTCGCCTCACGCTATCTTGGCTACAACAGGATATCGGAGGCGCTGGCACTGGCCGCTCTTGATTCGCCGGAATATTACAGCACCATCAGCAGCGCCATGCGACTGGACCGGAAGGCATACGGGGATTTCTTTGGCCGGCAGGCAGGATTTCAACTCTTCAAATCCGACGCGAATTTCGTGCTCGTGAAAATCCCTCTTGACCTGAAAGAACCGCTTCGTCGGTTTCTCCTGGAACGTCACCTCGCCGTGAAGTTCTTCACCGAGCCCGAATTCATCTCCTGTATCAGAATTACAGTGGGAACATTGGAACAGAACAGGCTATTGCTTGCCGCACTCGGGGAATTTCTTGACGGCAATCGTGCACCGGGAGGTGCGCGATGAAAGCGGTTATCCTGGCAGCGGGAAGCGCCACTCGTATGCGTCCGCTCTCCGATAGTCATCCCAAATGTCTCCTTGCTGTCGGCGGGAAGCCAATCCTGCAACGGGTGATCGAAAACGTCGCAGCCGCGGGAATCAGCCAGATCGGGCTCGTCATAGGGTACAAAGCCGAGGCCATACGGTCGTTTGTGAAGAAGCAGTTTCCGTTTCTCCGGATACGATTCGTCGTCAATCCGAAATACGAATCGACGAACAATGCGTTCTCGCTGCTCATGGCGCGCGAGTTCTTTCTGAACAAGGCAAACTCCGCTGTGCCGCTTCAGGACTTGCTGCTGCTCGATGCCGATATTCTCTTCTCGCCCGATCTTCTTCCTCATCTCCTGAGCCGGGAGGCGTCAAACAAGGTCGCCGTCAGGGTCGAAGGTACGCACGATGAAGAGGAAGTACGAGTAAGGGTCCGTGACGAGGGAACCATCCTCTCGATTGGAAAGACGGTACCGCTGGCCGAAACTCTCGGCGAATCGATTGGCATCGAGGTATTTTCATCATCCATCGCACGACGGCTGTTTGAGGTCATCGAGCAACGGGTGCGTGCCGGAGCGGGGAGGACAGAATTCTACGAGTCCTCGTTTCAGGCGCTCATCGATGAAGGGGCTGAACTGCACGCCGTCGATGTGAGCAGATTCCCTTCCATGGAGATAGACACTCCTGATGATCTCCGGGCCGCTGAAGCGATGGCCGCCGGTCCCGGATTCTCTCCTGCACCCCCGAGCAGTTGATTTCCAATCCGGAGAAGAATGTACGATTATAAGCAAACCCTGAAATCCAACCTCTCGGACGAGCTCATCAACACCTATCTCCTTCGCCCGATCGCCGGCTTCATCGTCTGGATTCTGTACCCCACATCGGTGACGCCGAATCAGGTAACCATTGCGTCGACGATCGTCGGTTTGGTCGCTGCCTGGCTTTACGTTCACAACGAAGCTGGTTCCACTGCGATCGCCGGTCTGCTCGTGACGCTGAAGGACGTATTCGATTCGGCTGACGGTCAGCTGGCGCGTGCGAAACAGCAATACTCGCGCATCGGCAGGTTCCTCGATTCGATAGGAGATTTTGTCGTCAACCTGGCGGTGTTCGGGACCATCGGATGGGTCCTCTTCACCTCGACCGGAAATGTGTGGATGATCATCCTCGCGGTCCTCGGGCTCGCAGGTATCACGCTGCGCGTCTCGTACCATGTCTATTATCTGTCGTCGTACCTCCACCTTGAAGACAAATATCAGGTCAACAGGATTACGGAAGAAATCACCAGCGAAGACAGAACAGCGGACGCCCTTACGGTGACTCTCCAGCGGATATTTCAGGTGATTTACGGCTGGCAGGATCGACTGATGCTTCGGATCGACAGGTGGTGCAGCGGCGGAGACCAAGGCCCGGATTTTGCGGTCCGCTGGTATTCTGATGTGCCCGCGTTGAGGCTCTCCGGCTTGATCGGCATCGGGACAGAGCTGTTCCTGCTGATGCTCTGCTCAGTGTTCAACGCTCTTCAACTCTATCTCCTTCTCAACGTTTTTCTTATGAATTCCATTATGTTTGTTTCTATCTTCTATCGTCGATTGTATCTAAGGCCAACCATTCTTTTGAAAGGATAGCCATGCGAACGCTCTCTCTTCTTCTCTTCGTCTTCGTGTTCAGTTTGAATGCGCAGGTCCCTAGTCAACAAGGAAACCGCATGCTCCTCCCGAATGGCTGGTGGCTGTCACCCGCCGGAGAACAGATCCCGCTTGGTGACTTCCCGGCGAATGCGGCGCTCTCGGAGGACGGATCGCTTCTCGCCATACTCCACAGCGGTCAATCCAAGGCGCAGGTGATGCTCGTGGACATCAAGAAAAGGAAAGTAACGCAATCGATTCGACTGAAGGATGCGTGGCAGGGAATCGCGTTTCAGGGGAACACGCTTTTTGTTTCGGGAGGGTACCAGAACTGCGTCTACACCTTCCGCCTCGAGCAGGGTACGTTGACGGGGAAAGACTCAATCCAGCTGATCGATCCGAAGTTGAAAAAGGCGGGAGCCGCCGCCGGATTGGACGTGCATGGGAACACGCTTGCAATCGTTTTCCGCGCAGACAGTACACTTCGCTATTATGATCTCAATACGAAAAAGCAGACGATCGTCCGGTTGGACGGCATGCCCTATGCATGCACCTTCGATGCGAACGGACTTCTTCTGGTCTCAATCTGGAGCTCGAAGAAGGTCGAGGTGTTCGACAAGGACAAGAAGGTCTATGAGTGCCTCACAGGCGATCACCCGAATGAAGTGACAGTCTCGCAAGACAACCGATACGCGTACGTTGCATGCGCCAACGATAATACCGTCTCGGTTCTCGACCTGCAGAAGAAGAAAGCCGTCGCTTCGGTGGGGACAGCGATTCATCCGGACGCTCCCGAGGGATCGACGACAAACTCTGTGTGTCTTTCCGGCGACGGGAAAACGATCCTTGCAGCAAATGCCGACAACAACTCCCTGACAGTCGTCGACGTACGAAACCCGCTGCAGCCGAGACCGCTCGGGTTCATCCCCGCAGGCTGGTATCCGACAAAAGTAATGCTGTTGAAGGACAATACTGTCCTGGTGATGAACGGCAAAGGGAGCAGATCGATGGCGAATCCAAAGGGGGAGTACATCGGGGGCCTCATGGAAGGGTCGCTCTCCATCTTCCAGTATCCCGAAGCCAAAGAGCTGGACGCATACAGCCAACAGGTGTTCCAAAATACGCCGTACAAACAAGCCTCTCTCCTGAAGTCATCGTTTGAAGGGGAGAGTTCGATTCCGAAAGAGGTTGGGCAGCCATCACCCATCAAACACGTCCTCTACATCATTAAAGAGAACCGAACATACGACCAGGTCTTTGGCGACATGCCGGAAGGGAATGGCGATTCGTCGCTCTGCCTGTTCAACGAGTCCATAACACCCAACCATCACAAGCTGGTCAGAGACTTTGTGCTGATGGATAATTTCTACGTGAACTCAGAGGTGAGTGCAGACGGTCACAATTGGTCGATGGCGGGGTACGCCACGGACTACGTCGAGAAAACGTGGCCCACTCAATACGGCGGCCGGGGAGGTGAGTATGACTTTGAAGGGACGGAGCCAACAGGCCGGCCGAAAGCAGGATTTCTTTGGACCGCTGCGGCGCGGAAAGGCGTGAGTTTCCGCGTCTTCGGTGAGTTCATCGATGCTGCGACTCCGGGGGGGAAACCGGCGAAGCCGCGCGATCCCGCGATCGGCAAGAATTTCTCGCCTTCCTATCGCGGCTGGGACCTTGAATACTCCGACGTCGATCGCTACAAAGCGTGGGAAAAAGAACTGACGGAATTCGAGAAGAACGGAAAGCTCCCGAGTCTCTGCATTATGCACCTTCCGAATGATCATACTGCCGGCACGCGCAAAGGCGCGTTGACGCCCAAAGCGTATGTTGCGCAGAATGACTACGCTCTGGGCCTCATCGTTGAGCGGTTGTCGAAAAGTCCATACTGGAAAGAGACAGCGATCTTTGTCGTGGAAGACGACGCTCAAAACGGTTCCGATCACGTCGATGCCCACCGCTCTGTAGGGCTCGTCATAAGCCCGTACACGAAGGGACGCGGCGTGGATCATACATTGTACAGCACAGCATCGATGCTGCGGAGCATCGAGTTGATTCTCGGTCTCCCGCCGATGAGCCAGTATGACGCAGGGGCGACTCCGATGTTCGGCGCATTCTCCGTGAAACCCGACCTGACCCCGTACGTCGTTGAACAACCCCGGCATGACCTGAGCGAGAAGAACAAAGACAAAAGCTACGGGCAATCCCGGATGGAGAAGTTCAATCTCCGTCGCGAAGATGCGGTCCCGGATCGTGAATTCAACGAGATCGTGTGGCGCTCCATCAAAGGAACGCAGATGCCCGCTCCGCGGTATTCCATTTTCTCCCGGGCGTCAATCGTGGAGGATGATGACTGAGGCGCGGCAAGGTATTTCACGCAAAGTCGCGAAGGGCGCAAAGAAAAGACCTCCAGTTTATTCTCTTGGCGGCTTTGCGTCTTTGCGTGAGCTCTTTTCCGGTTTCCTCGGGATGCAGTCTCTAAGAAACTCGATGCGATCGATAATTCATGCGGTCCTCTTGCTTTTCCTCTTTCTCCCGTCTCTTTCCCGCGGGCAGACCAATCCCCGTTTTGATGTCACCCTCCGGGTTGACTACTCTTCAACGGATGAAATGCTCGATTTCTTCGAGAGGAGAAGCGGCAATGCAGGGAGGGTGGCAGCGCAGAAGGGAAACCAGATCGCTGCGGCCACCAGCCGTCTGCTCGCGCGGACGGTGCGTCCGGTCGATGATTTTGAGCGAGCGCTCGAACTGGCGCGCGACACGTACAACAGCCCGGATGATGTCTACGGTCTGAAGACAGCGGTGACTCGCCTGAGCGAGTTGAAGAAACTGCTGGCGGAGACAAAAAGAAGGCGTCTCGACCGACGCGTAGTTGCGACGATTTCTTCGCTGTTCCCGGCTGATGCGAATGTCTCTGTCTCGATCCCGGTTTTCGTGGTCGCCATGGGGAACGAAAAAGCCGCGGCGTTTGTCCGGCGCGTAGTGTGGAAAGAGAACGTCCCTGTCTTCGTTGGCGGCGATCAGGGAGAACAGGTCATCGTGCTGAACCTGAGTCGGTGTTTGATGCGTGGAACCGGCGTCGAACAGGAGTTCATCCAGGTCTTGAGCATTCTCGCTCATGAATGTTTCCACGCAGTGTATGGCGCATATCGATCCGGTGATCTTGATGCGAACAGTCCTGTGGCGGCACTCGCGAACCTCGTCCACAATGAGGGAATTGCGTACTTTCTTTCGATGGAGATCCGGGACGGAGGGGAGGATCCTCCGCCGCAGTGGTTCGATGTGACCGCCCGCGCTGTGGAAAAGCTCAATGGCGCAATGCTCGAACTCCAATCACCCGGGGTAACACCTGGGAGGACACGGGACCTGATCATGAACTCGAATCTCTCCGGGTCGTTCGAGGGAAACTATGGAGCTACAGCGGGATTGCGGATCGCGTATGAAATCGAAAAGAGATTGGGGCGACCGGCGTTGACGGAGACTGTGCGCAAGGGGGCAGGAGATTTCTTTGAGAAGTACAGCGAGTTGTGCAGGAGAGATAACGATCTTCCGAAGCTCGACAAAGAGGCTCTGCGGGTGTTCGGGCGATAGCTACCAGTTGTCCATGAGTGCTTCACCGTGAGGGTAGGATGCGAAGGCAAGGGAAGAGGGGAATTCCCTGCAAGGCGGGGTTGCTACTTCTTTTTCGATGTCTGCGAAAGCTTCTTGAACCTCTTCAGCTTTCCTTTAATTGTTGCAAGCAGCGTTTCGTCGGAAAACGGCTTGGTGAGATAGTCGTCGACGCCGAGTTCTTTCCCCGTCCGAATCAATACTTCATCCGTCAGCCCGCTGAGAAAAATGAACGGCACATTCTGCAGGTGATCCATCTCGCGCACTTTTTCGTAGAATGTGAAGCCCCCCATGGTGGAGGTTTCCAGGTTGATGTCAGAGATGATCATGTCGGGAGTGCTTTCTTTCAGAAACTTGAACGCTTCGTCCGAAGTGGTAAATGCACGCACGACGTAGTTCGCCTCCCGGAGAATGTCGCTGACGAGGTTGAGCAGTTTCACATCATCATCAACGATTAGCAAGGTGGCAGATTGGCTTGCCGACCGCGCTTCCCAGAGAATTTCAGCTTCAAGCCGATCGGACTCTTCCGTTGAGATGTGGAACCGCTTGCGCATGTCGGCAAGGTCGGAAAACCGTTCCGGAGTGATGGCGCCCGTGGACCAAGCTCCACGAAACGCAGTTCTGTAGGCATCCAATTGAACTCTTTTTGTCAGGTGGCTATGGTCTTGGATGCCAATTCCCAAATGCATGCGAAGCTCTTTGAGCTGTTCTTCCTCGAGGGGCGTAAGGGCACCGTCCTCCCAAGCCCGGGCGAGCTCTTTCTGGTACTGCTCCAGCTGCTCCGGTGAAGGGGTAGCGCTTTGCTGCAGCCTGCGTGCCTCGGTCTCCTTTTTCTGAATATCCGCCTCGAGATCACGCAGCTCCTGTTCAAGTTTCTCAATTGAAGGGCGCGCTTCTTGTCTCACGGGCGGGGATGGGCTCACCCCGGGTGAGTATGCCCGCGCTTGTCTGGCGGCTTCTGCTCTCCGGGCTTCGTCGATCTGACGGATCGCTTCTTCCGCTCTCTTCTTGGCCTCGCCGTCCCGTCTCCTGGCGGCTTCCTCGGCCGCATGCCTGGTTTGCTCCTGCTGCTTGTGCTTCTCGTGCTCCTCTTTCAGGTATGTAATGCGTTCCTCGTAGGCGAAGATGTACACGTTCTTCGGATCGATGTCCTTCGCCTGGATAATCTCCCGCATCGCCTGATCGACCTCGCCCGCCCGGATCAAACGATCCACGCGCTTGAGAATCTCACTCACCGATTTCTTGATGTCATCCCGGGGGGTTAGTTCGCTCATGCTCAGGCCGGTGTTGATGGGGTGTACTCATTGAACCACGGAAAAAGTAAACAAGAGTTGAGGCAAATGCAAGAAAGATGGCGGAGAACCGCTCTCGCATACATCATGCTCTGCGCAACACACAGCAGAGGGGTGTGGGAAACTTCACCTTGCTTTTCTTTTGTGGGTTGTCCATATTGACCGTCAGTCAACGGGCGGCTCTCGGACGCACACAGCTCCACAAGGAAACGACATGACTCAGTCTTCTGCTCTTTCATCGTTGTACCCGGTCAGCAGAGAGCAGGTCGAGGAGTATCAGCGCGGCGGGCATATCTTCCTGCCGAATGTCGCGTCCCGAAGCGACCTCGATGAATATCGTCCGCTCATTCTGGAAATTGTGGATGAAGTTGCCAGGGAGCGGGATCCCCAGGGGCGCATTGCCGATTATGGCAAGATGTTTACGCAGGTGACCAACGTCTGGCGCAAGAGTGAAGCTGTCAAGCGATTCGTTGTTGCGAAGCGCTTCGCCCGCATTGCCGCCGAGTTGATGGGTGTAAGCGGCGTCCGGCTGTACCATGATCAGGCATTGGTCAAAGAACCCGGCGGGAAGCCGACGCCATGGCATCAGGATTTCTATTACTGGCCGTTGGACACTGAGCATACGATCACAATGTGGATGCCCCTCGTCGACGTCCCGCGTGAGATGGGCTCGATGAGTTTCGCGCTCGGTTCGCACCTCAACAGCGCATTCAAACAACTGCCGATCTCGGAAACATCTCAGGCGTACTTCGAGCAGGTCATTCGTGAGCAGAACAGCCAGGTGTGCAGTTATGCGTTGAAAGCGGGGGATGCGACGTTCCATTCGGGCCGCTCGCTCCATTCCGCTCATGCGAACTCAAGCTCCGTTCGGAGAGAAGTCATGACGATTATTTACTATGCCGATGGAACGCGCATTCTGGAGCCCGACAACCAGCACCGGAAAGTCGACATGGAAGTGTTTCACCCGGGGCAGAAACCCGGCGAAGTGGCAGCAAGCGAACTCAATCCGCTCCTCTACTCGCGATCATGAGGAGACGCTCGCGCACCGTATTCCACGCTCAAGGCTGATCGTTCCACCCCCTCGCAAAGAAGCGGTATGATCCCGGTCTCAAACCAAGATAGAACTTCAAGGAACCCGTTATGAAACTTCTCCGCACAATTGCTTTCTGTTCTCTCATACCAGCGGCTGTGCTGGCACAGACCAACGTTGACAAGCTCGTCAAAGCGCTCGATTCCCTCTCGCTCGCATCTTACAATGAATGGAAGGTAAGTCCCGACCTGAAGACCTTCAACCCCATTGGCGATCCCACGAAGCCGGGTTTCGATGATTCCGGTTGGCAGGTATTGAAGCTGAATCAAAACATCTACCCCGACTCCTGCTGGATGCGGAAAGAAATAGTTCTCCCGGCGAAGATCCTCGGTAAGCCGATCACAGGACCGATGAAGTTCCTGGTGTCGGTGGACGATTACGGCCACTTCTGGGTGAACGGCGTGAGCAAGGGCCATTTCCCATGGGACGGAGAATTTGAACTGACGAACAACGCCAAACCGGGAGACCGTTTTCTTATCGTCATCAAGGCGATCAACACCGGGGGCCCGCTCCGGCTTCTGCGCGCGCAGATCGCATCGGACGCGCTGAAGTCCATTCGGTCGATGATTGAGAACCTATCGCTCAGTCTGCGGGTCGGGCAGAAACTGCTGAGTTTCGACACGTACCAGACAAGTTCCAACCAGCGTGTCGATCCGGGAACGGATAAATCAACGATGGACAAAGCGGAGAAGAAGCGCCTCAACGACCTTCTGCAATCGACGGCAGCGAGAATTGACCTCTCGTCGTTGTCCGACGGTCCGCTCGAGAAATTCGAATTCAGCCTGAAGGAGGCGAGGTCGCTGCTCCTGCCAGTCGACGCGTATGCCAAGCAATTCACGATCTACTTTGACGCCAATGCGCACATCGATGCCGCGTGGCTCTGGCGATCACGCGAAACGATTGAAGTGTGCAAGAACACCTTCGCCTCCGTACTCAACATCATGGATGCGCGCCCGGACATGACGTACTCTCAGAGTTCAGCGGCGTACTATGACTGGATGGAACGGCTCTATCCTGATCTTTTCAAGCGCATGGAGCAGCGCATCAAAGAAGGTCGGTGGGAAATCATGGGCGGCATGTGGATCGAACCGGACTGCAACATCCCGAGCGGCGAATCGTGGGCCCGCCAGCTTCTGTACGCGAAGCGTTACTTCCGTCAGAAGCTCGGCGTCGATGTGAAGATCGGCTGGAATCCAGATTCGTTCGGCTACAATTGGAACATGCCCCAGTTCTATCGTGAGGCAGGTATTGACGCGTTTATCACCCAGAAGATTGGCTGGAACGATACAAACGTATTTCCGTACCGCGTGTTCTGGTGGGAGGGGCCTGACGGCTCCCGCGTCCTCAGTTACTTCCCGTTTGATTACGTTAACGAGGTCAAAAACGGCTATCAGCTCGTTGACTGGCTTCGCCAGTTCGAGGCGAACACCGGCATGAGGAAGATGATGGTGCTGTTTGGTGTCGGAGACCACGGGGGCGGTCCCTCGCTCGACATGTTGGAGCGGATCGATCAGTTCAAGAAGCTCGACATTTTTCCGAAGATCGAGTTTGGAAATGCAGCCGACTATCTGGACTGGGTCAAGAAACACAAGGTGGGCGAGCTTCCGGTGTGGAAGGATGAACTCTATCTGGAGTATCATCAGGGGACGTTCACAACGCAGGCGAAGATGAAATTGTACAACCGCTCAAATGAAGTACTCCTGACCGAAGCTGAGAAATTCTCGAGCCTTGCCAGTCTCTCGGGAAGGCCATACAATGCGAACGCTCTTGAAGACGCATGGAAGAAGATCCTCTTCAATCAATTCCACGATATCCTCCCTGGTTCGAGCATTCGAGAGGTCTACATCGATGCGGCCGAAACACTCCAGGAGGCACAGGAAATCGGAAAGTATGAACTGCAGGGATCTCTGCAGCATATTGCCCGTCACATCAATACCGGGGCCATGCGCGATGCGCTCCCTGTGGTAGTGTTTAATCCGCTGTCGTGGACTCGCACGGATATCGTTGCCATGAAGCTTCCCAAGGCAGATGAAACCATCTATGCCGTCTTTGACGAGGCAGGCAAAGAGGTTCCTTCGCAGAGTGTACGGACCGGACGGTACGAGCGGGAGGTGCTCTTCATTGCGCAGAACATCCCGTCGATGGGCTACAAGACGTATCAGTTGAAGAAACAGAAGCCCTCCACCGCTGCGAGCGGTCTGATGGTTTCGAGTGAGAAACTGGAGAACCAGTACTTCGCGGTGGCCCTTGATGAGAAAACAGGATGGCTCAGGAGCGTGATAGACAAACGGAACGGCAAAGAAGTATTGAGCGGCAAAGGAAACGAACTTCAGCTCCTTGCAGATTACCCGAGTGCCTGGGATGCCTGGAACGTGGGCTTGACAGGCGTCCAGTATCCGTCGACATTGAGAAAAGTCGAAGTCATCGAAAAGGGACCGGTGAGGGTGGTCGTGCGGCTGTACCGGGACTACCTCAAGCCGGGAACAAAAAAGGACTTTCCGACCGAAGATTTTCCGAATTCGTTCTTCACACAGGACATTATCTTGTACAGCGGGATTGACAGAATCGACTTCAGGAACGATATCGATTGGTGGGAAGACAAGACCTTCCTGAAAGTCGCATTCCCGGTTTCCGTGAGCGATACGGTTGCGACATACGAGATCCCGTACGGCACGATCCAGAGATCGACGCAGCTCCGGGACAGCTGGGAGAAAGCCAAAGTAGAGGTTCCTGCACGATGCTGGGCCGATCTCTCTGATGGCTCGTACGGCGTCAGCCTCCTGAACAATTCCAAGTACGGATACGACATCAAAGGAAACACTCTTCGTCTGTCGCTGCTCCGTTCCCCGAAGTGGCCCGATCCGACAGCGGACCGGGGAAAGCACGTCATCGAATACTCTCTGTATCCTCACAAAGGAACCTGGCGTGAAGCGAATACGGTTCAGCGGGGGTATGAGTTCAACTATCCTCTCATCGGTATCTTGTCAGACATTCACAAGGGGGAGTTGCCGTTGCAGCAGTCCTTTGTTCAACTCACTCCGGCAAACCTGGTTCTTACGGGATTGAAGAAAGCGGAAGAGGGGGACGCCTGGATTGTCCAATGGTACGACGCGAAAGGTGAGGCATCGACGGCAACCGCTACATTCCCCCGGCCGCCGAAAAGAGTCACACTCTCGAACTTTCTCGAGGCAGACAAGGAAGAGATTCCGCTCGAGAAAAACGCAGTACAAGTCCCGACAAAGAAGTCGTCGATCGTCACGTTGAAAGTGTATTTCTAGAAGTTCAAACAACCTTTGTGAATTGGCGGGTATCTCTGAGGCGTGAGCTGCGTGTTGCTGGCGGCTCACGCCTCGCCGTGATCGGCAACGGATACAGGGGCACTCAATAGAAATGCTCCGAAGGCCCGGTTTTCGCCAAAATGCTTGTGATTTCCCACTAAACTTTTTTGAAGCGGATTTGTCTGAATTCGTAGGAGTTTCGCGGTCGTTAGGCGGCTGTCGGTGTGTGACCGCAATCAACAAATCTTGGCGTGAGAAGAGCTTACTTGAGTGAAAGAACCAGACAGAGATTCTTGTTGTTCGGCATGAATGGATTCGGTAGTCGACAGTCTACAACAAACATCATTGAAAGGGGCGCACGAACAATGATACGAAGGGGAGCAGTATTACTGGTGCTGTTGGTCGTCTGCGGACTGGGGGCAAGTTCGTTTGCCGTTGCTCAGCCGACAATCTCCGGCTTTTCGCTGAACGCCTCTGTGCGTTCTGATGGAAAAGTCCAACTGAACTGGTCCAAGCCGGCAGGGGATTCGGTTCGGTACTATCTTGTCTACCGGACATCGTTGACGACGATTCTCGGTTTCACCCGGATCGATTCGACGACGCGAAACGAATACATCGATTCGCCGCCGGCGACCAACGTTGTGCCGCCCATGTATGTGTACTACGTTGAAGCAAGAATGAACAGCGGCTTCGCGATGAAGAGCAATCTTGTAACGGTCATGCTCAGCATTCCGCGCGTCGACGTTGTTCGCATACTCTCGGAGCCGGTCAAAACGGGAAAGGTGGGAGTTCTATACACATATCGCGTGAAGGCGGTCTCTTCCGATTCGACCGCCAAACTCAAGTACGATTTGTCCTATCGTCCGACCGGCATGACAGTCGATACGACGGGCCTCATCAAATGGACGCCTGACCGGAAGGGTACCTCTACGGTCCAGGTCACCGTATATTCTTCCAAAGGCGGAAAAGCAAGTCAGCTGTTTTACATCTCTGTGACGGGACCGAGCGGGGTCGTTGCCGGAACTGTCAGCGATACGTCTGGCAAGCCGATAGCGAAAGTAACCGTTCGGCTCTATGGCCGCGATCGCGATAACCATTTCGAATATAGTGCTGTGACGGATAACCAGGGTAAGTACTCGATCTCAAAGATCGATTTCGGAACGTACAGCGCCCGGGCAGTGCCGTTGAAGGGCAATTATCTTGAGCAGTGGTATGATGGAGCTACCACGGCCGACAAAGCGAAACCAATAGAAGTGAAAGACACGCTCGTCGTGCCGGTCAATTTCAAACTCAGATCGAAAGCCACGATCCCGATTTTCACTGTGAGCGGGGCCGTTCTTGACTCGGCGAAGAAGCCCGTCAAGGGGGCCTGGGTATCATTTGCAGTGTCTTCTTTCGGATTCAATTCGTCACGACCGGGCGACAATGATTGGTCCGGAGACGACGACAATCGTGATTTGTTCGATCAGGGACAGATGCGATCATTCGGTCTCGGCGTTGTCGGTGCGATGCCCGGTGTCGGTACTCCAATACTTGGAATGGATCCGACTGAGTCATTTGATTTCCGGCTTGATGGCAATTCCATCTATGTCTATACGACCAGGGTCGATTCACTCGGCAAGTACTCCCTCAAACTGCCGCAGGGTTCCTACATCGTTCAGGCTTACGCGTCCGGTTACTATCGCCTGTTCTACAACAATCGGAGCGATTTCCTGTCTGCTGACATCATCAAGGTCCTGGCGGATGCACCAAATATTAATTTTGCCCTGAAGCCGGTTCATCCATTGGCACTCGGCAAGATCAGCGGCTCCGTGGTTGATTCTACAAGCCGCGGAGGAGTGATCTCCCGTGTTCTTGCGTACCGGTTGCGTCCTGTCGGCAGGGATACGATCATAGCTCCGAAGGCATACATGGCGGACACGGATTCGCTCGGCGCATACTCTCTCGCGAACCTCCCGCCTGGAGACTATATTGTGCTGGCAGTTCCGCTTGGCCACTACGTACCGTCGTTCTATAGCGTTCTCGGATCAACGAACCGTTGGAAGGACGCGACTAGGATCAGTGTCGACGGGAACAGCGTTGCAGGTATCACGATCTATGTCGTGCCGATGCTCAGAACCTCCACTGGTTATGCGTCGATCAGAGGGAACGTTACTTCGTCGACGCCGACATCGTTCGGCTCGATGGGAAAACTGAGCGCGGCGGCCGGGATCGAAGGGTCGATGGTCTATGCGGTAGACAACGCAAGCGGTCAGGTGGCGGGATACGGCGTTACGAATACCGACGGGTCATTCACGATCGCCGAGCTTGCACCGGGCTCATACTCCGTGACCGTTGACAAGGTCGAATACTCTGCGACATCAGCAACGGCCACGCCGACGTACGATGCGGTGACAGGCGCGGCTGACGCATCGACTGTCTCGCTGAACATCGACGCTGTTGTCACAGATGTTGCGCAGGAGCCGGGTGTAATTCCTGAGAGCTATGTGCTTGAGCAGAACTACCCGAACCCGTTTAACCCGTCAACACAAATACTGTTCAGCATGCCCAAGTCTGAGCGCATATCTCTGGTTGTCTACAATCTGTTGGGCCAGAAAGTAGCGACACTGGTTGAAGGATTGCTCGAGCAAGGAACTCATGCGGTGACGTGGAACGGACGTGATGCGCACGGCTTCCAGCTTTCTTCCGGTGTGTATTTCTACACGTTGAAGACCGCCAGCTTCGTCGCTTCGAGGAGAATGGTGTTGCTGAAGTAGTTGCGCTTCACGGTCGCGATCGTGTGCTGCAATAGAGCGAAGGTCTAAAGCCGATCGCGCAGATTCACGATCCAACTAGAGTGATGTTTTTCTTCAAAGGGTGTTCGCTGAAACCAGTGAACACCCCTTTTTGTTCGAGAGGGAGGGCGCGTACAAGCTGCGGGATCGAGAATTGACTCTATCTCAGGAGGAACTCCGAGTATTCGCGTTTAGGAGGTGATGTAATCAGATAAGCATTGACAATCTCGGGGGGGGGGGGGTATATTTACTATAGAGTCAAGTGACATCTTCGATGTAATGAGAAAAGGGAGTGATCATGAATACTCTACGCACCACCGCGCTATTCCTTCTGCTAATATCTCCTTCGCTGTTCTCTCAATGGTCAACGCAGACTTCACCTACAGTGTCATACCTCAATGACGTTCAATTCGTCGGACCCCAGACGGGGTATGTCGTAGTCGGGGGAGGGCAACTGCTAAGAACCACCAATGGCGGCGGTCAATGGTCGATGCAAAACTTCAGCAGCGGGCTCAGCATCTCGAAGCTGAGATTCATCAGCACAAGTGTCGGATGGGGGATCGGCTCCACAGCCGGCAAGAGAGGTGTGATCCTGAAGACGGTTGACGGAGGAGCTTCGTGGGCAGTCCAGGACAGCAGCTTTCAGAACGTGTACCCACAAAGCGTATTCTTTGTTGATCCGCAACACGGTTGGGTAGCGAGCTCGGCATCTTCTCCCGATACCGCTGGGCGAATCTACAGGACGGTGAACGGAGGCGCTACCTGGGTACCCGTCGATTTACCGAACATTGCCAGACCAAATGACATTTACTTTACGGATACGCTTACAGGTTTCGCCGTTGGTCAGTATGGAGGAGTCGTGAAATCCACCGATGGCGGGATAACGTGGCGCGAGGTTTATCGAGCTTCGTACTCAGCAAACGGTACAAGCAGTATGACGGAGCCACTGAGACGGGTGGTCTTTGCCGACAAGAACAACGGCTGGGCGGTTGGCGGTATCAGCGGCGTCGAAACCAAAATTCGAACAACAGATGGTGGGGTTACCTGGCAGATTTCGAACCAGACTCCGGGTGGTTCAAGTCTGCAAGGACTCTGTTTCACAGATACCAAGAATGGATGGGCTGTAGGCGGAGTCGTGAGCGGGCCTGTGATCCTGCGGACAACTGATGGCGGAGTCACGTGGGGGAGGCAGACCCATCCCCTTGCTTCCAACACGCGTCTGGTCTTCTGGTCGATTCATATGTACAGCGCTGATGAAGGGTGGGTAGTAGGGGACAGTGGAAAAATTCTTAAGACAACCAATGGTGGCGGCAGTATCCAGGTGTCCGGAATAACTGATCGGGATAACGATGTGCCTCAGGCATTCAGTCTTAGTCAGAATTATCCGAACCCGTTTAACCCGACTACAGTTATTAGCTATGAGCTACCTGCGAATAGCTTCGTGACACTCAAGATATATGACTTGCTCGGTCGCGAAATTGCGACAGTCGTCAATGAGATGGGAACACCGGGAGTGTACACAGCAAGGTGGGATGGAAAGAGTGATCGCGGAGAGTCGCTTTCGTCCGGGGTGTATCTCTACGAGCTGAGGGCCGGGACTTCTGTGATGACGAGGAAGATGGTCCTCCTAAGATAGTATCGACAAAATCGGAAGCAAAGGAGAGAGCATTTGTCCGAAAGGATGAATGCTCTTTTCCGTTTTTAGAGACATTTCGGGGTTTATTTCAAGGCGATTTTTCCTTAGCTTGCGTTACGTATGGGCAAAGAGAATTCGAAAACTGTCATCGGCGTCGATATGGGCGGTACGACCATCAAGGCAGGAGTGGTCCTGCCCGATGGGATGATCCGCTACACCAACAAGTTTCCGACATGTGCGGGCGAAGGTCCGGCAAAGGTTATCCAGCAAATCCGCGCAGCGGTTGAGGATGCCCTTCAACACGCAGATGGAGCGCATATCGAAGGCATCGGGATCGGCTCGCCCGGAGTGGTTGACGATGATGGTGTTGTGAAAGCGCCCCCCAATTTTGTGGATTGGGATGAGGTGCCGCTCAAGAGCGAACTTGTGAACCTCTTTCCGGGCTTCACGATCGGAATCGAAAACGACGCGAACGCGGCGGCCATCGCCGAATCGAAATTCGGCGCAGGAATCCAGTATCCGAATTTCCTTTTCGTCATCTGGGGCACCGGCGTCGGCGGCGGGATCATCCTGGATCACAAGATATTCCGCGGTCCTACAGGCGGCGCAGGTGAAATCGGCCACGTGTCGATCGCCTACAACGGTCCACAGTGCAACTGTGGAAATGTCGGCTGCGTCGAAGCGTATGTCGGCCAGCGTTATCTTTCCCAGCGAACCGCTCAACGTTTGCAGGCTCATCCCGACTCAAAGATTCTGCAGCTTGTCGGTGGTGACATATCGAAGATTGAACCCGTCTATATCTCACAAGCCGCGCACGAAGGGGATCAGTTCGCCCGGGAAGTCCTCATCGAAGCCGGGCAGCTGCTCGGTGTCGCTCTCGCCGGCGTCATGAATATTATGGACCTCAGAATAAGCATCATCGGGGGAGGAATCTCGGCGGCTGGTGACTTCGTCATGAGCGCCGTGCAGGACTCCGTGGCTCAACACGTGCTCAAGCCGCTGCGAAAAGACATTCGTGTTCTTCCCGCCCGGCTCGGCAACGAAGCCGGGCTCCTCGGCGCCGCCGGTCTGGTGATGTGAGTCGGGGCTCCCGGGATGAAACTCCCCACTGAAAAAACACACTTCCTGTTCTTCCTCTTCGTCAGCATTGCCTGCTCCGGTGTGCTGCAGGCGCAATCCGCGCTTCCATCCAGGACTGACACAACCAGGCAATCCGTTCCAGCCCGCGATTCGGTCGCTGGCACAACGTCCGGTGTTGATACCGTCGTAACCTATCTTGCGAAAGACTCGATTGTCTATTCGATGAGCACGCGTGTGATGAACTTGTACGGAAAGAGCGAGCTGAGATATCGCACCATTGGACTCAAATCCGAGAGGGTGGACGTCAACTGGGACAATGCCACGCTGAGCGCTCAGGGGATCCCGGACACATCAGCGAAAGCAGTGAAGAAAATGATCGGCTCACCCGTGATGATCGATGGGGGAGAAACGTATCATGGGTCGCGCATCAACTATAACTTCAAGACACAAAAAGGAAAAATCGGTCTCGGCTCTACTGAAATCGAGCAGGGGTACTATCACGGCGAGGCGATCAAGAAAGTCGATCGGAACGTCCTTTTTGTGGAGGGAGGGCGCTACACGACCTGCGATGCCGAGCACCCGCACTACTATTTCTACTGCGAGAAAATGAAAGTCACCCTGCACGACAAGGTGGTCGCGGAACCGGTGTATCTCTACATCGCAGACGTGCCGGTTTTTGCGCTGCCGTTTGGAGTGTTCCCGAACGAATCCGGCAGGCGTTCAGGCATCATCGCCCCTGCGTACGGCGACGACACGCGGAGGGGTAAATTCCTGAGCCACTTTGGTTACTACTGGGCAATCAATGATTACCTGGATGCGGCATCAACGTTCGACTGGTTCACCCGCGGCGGGTGGCTGAACCGTTCGATGTTCCGGTATGCGCTCAGGTATGATTTTACCGGCTCGGTCTCTGCAAGTTATACAAACCTCCACACCGGAGAAGCAGGTGATCCGGGCCGGACGGAGCAGAAGGAATACAACGTTCAGATCAATCACAATCAGCAGATCGATCCCACAGCGCGGTTCGATGTGAATTTTTCTTTTTCGTCCGGGAGTTTTTTCAGGACAACCAGTTCGAATCTCAATGAAATCCTGCAGCAAAATATCGTCTCGACCGCGACGCTCGCCAAATCGTGGGAGGAGGGAAGTCGCAGCCTTTCAGTGAGCCTCTACCGCGACCAGAATCTCTCGAGCGGCAACATCCAGGAGCGATTTCCCACCGTTTCTTTCAGCCAGGCGCAGTTCTACCCGTTCAGGCCTTCTTCCAAGCCGGGGGCGACGTTCGGCGATCAGGGGGCCGATTACACCTGGTATCAAATGATCGGAGTGAACTACAATGCGCAGGGAGAACTGAGGCGCTCGAAGCTCTTTGTCCAGGTGGGCACCGATACTGTTGAACAGAACGATACCCGGGCAGGCGTTCGGCATACATTTGCGATCAACGCGTCTCCGAAGGTCGGTCGTTTCTCGATAGCGCCCTTCATCAACTATGACGAACGGTGGTACAACAAGAGTTATGAACAGCGATTTGAGAAGGTAGATGGGCGCGACACGCTGATTGAGCGTGATCTCAGCGGGTTCAAAGCAGTGAGGACGTTTTCGGCGGGGCTCTCGGCTTCCACGCGCTTTTTCGGCATCGTGCAACCCCAGGTTTTCGGTGTCACGGCTATCCGTCACACAGTCACGCCGAGCCTGACGTTCAACTATACGCCCGATTTCTCCGATCCTCAGTTCGGGTACTACGGATCCTATGTCGATACAAGCGGCCGGACGATTCGATATGACAAGTTTCAAAAAGAACTTTATGGAGGAGCGCAGGCCGGACGCATGGAAGCCCTCAGCCTGAGTGTTGGAAACCTCTTCGAGATGAAAGTCAGGTCGACGGATACCTCACAGCAGGAACAGAAGATACAGCTGATGAATATCGGCGCCGGCATCTCCTACAATTTCGCGGGAGACAGCCTGCGGTTGTCCCAGTTGAGTCTCTCGTACCGGACCGATATCGGCAGTCTCCTGAGCTTGAGCGCCAGCACCACCCACGAGTTCTACGCCTTCGATCCGGTCGCCAAGACACGCGTCAACAAATTCCTCGCGTCATCGGGGAAGTACTGGCCCGATTTGACGAGCGTATCGTTTTCCGCATCGACGTCATTAAGCGGGGAGAAGAACCAGTCTTCATCCAGTTCTGGCGCTCCTCCAAAAGTCACACAGGAACAAGAACGGGCCTCGGGACAAATCGCCCAACCAGTCCAGCCCCGCACGTTCGCCGGCTTGTACGACACCGAATCGCCCGATTTTAGCATTCCCTGGAACCTGACGCTCAGCTATTCATTCTCACAAACGCAGAGTGACCCATCTGTGAAATCGCGCAGTTCATCAATGAACGCAAACCTCTCGTTCAATCTCACGGAAAAATGGAAGTTCACAGCAAGCGGGACCTATGACTTCGTGCGGAAAGAGTTCGCCGCGCCGAGCGTGACGGTGTACAGAGATCTCCACTGCTGGGAAATGAACTTTTCGTGGTTTCCGATGGGATTCTATCGGGGTTACAGGCTGGAGCTTCGCATCAAAGCGCCGCAGCTGCAAGATTTGAAGGTGACGAAGCAGGGGAGTGCGAGAGGGACGTATTAGTAGCAAAAAAAGTGAGTGGTTAATTGGTTAAATGTTTTGCCCCCAATTAACTCTTTACGCTGATTTTCTTTCTTCGTAGAGATAGATCGGCTCTTTCGACTTGACGATCGTGTCTTTCGTGATGATGCACTTTGACACGTTCTGGCGCGACGGGAGCTGATACATAATATCGAGCATCACGTCCTCGACAATCGCCCGCAGCGCACGGGCACCGCCTCCGCGTTCGACCGCCTTTGTGACGACCGAAGTCAAGGCAGCGTCCTCGAATTCCAGATCTACGCCTTCCATCGTAAAAAGCTTCTTGAATTGCTTGACCAGTGCGTTCCGTGGTTCCGTCATGATGTTCAGCAGCGCGGTCTCGTTCAGCGAATGAAGCGTTGCTACGACCGGCAGACGCCCGACGAATTCAGGTATGAGACCGTATTTCAACAGGTCATCCGGCTCAACTTGTGAAAGATACGTGTCGGCCGAGCGGGTCTTCTTTCCGTGGAGATCTGCGCCGAAGCCCACGGGGTTCTGACTGACGCGTCGTTCGATAATCTTGTCCAGCCCTTCAAATGCGCCGCCGCACACGAAGAGAATATTCTTCGTGTTAAGGTTGATCAGGCTTTGTTCCGGATGTTTTCGCCCGCCTTTCGGAGGCACGCCGGCGACGGTTCCTTCCAGAATCTTGAGCAGCGCCTGTTGCACGCCTTCCCCCGACACGTCGCGTGTGATGGATGCGCTGTCGCTCTTGCGGCTGATCTTGTCGATCTCATCGATGTAGACAATCCCGCGTTCAGCTTTCTCGATGTTGTATTCGGCATTCTGTAGCAGATACACAAGAATCGTCTCAACGTCATCGCCGACGTAGCCAGCCTCGGTCAGCGTCGTCGCATCTGCGATGGCGAACGGTACATCCAGAATGCGGGCAAGCGTCTGGGCGAGAAGCGTTTTTCCTGTACCGGTGGGACCGATGAGCAAAATATTGCTCTTGTCAATCTCCACTTCATCCAGATTATGAAGATTATCGTTTGAGTCGATGCGCTTGTAGTGGTTATACACTGCCACGGCCAGAGTCCGTTTGGCGTGTTCCTGGCCAATCACGAACTCGTCAAGAGCTTTTTTGATTTCGACGGGAGTCAGCGTGCCACGGCCGGTCTGCTTCTTCGCGCTGATGGCAGCCATGTTGTTCCGTATGATATCGACGGAACTCGAAACGCACAGATCACATATATAGACGTCCGGTCCGGCGATGATGCTGTTGACTTCGTCAGACGAACGTCCGCAGAACGAACAAGTGATCTTTTCCCCCTGTTTTGGCTTCTGGCTCATAGCGCAACCGACATTCTAATACCCGATAATGTTCAAAAGTTCTGTTGCCGTTGGACGGCTACTTCTCTTTTTTCGCGTCCCCTGTCCGTTTGATCAGGATGTTGTCGATCAAGCCGTAGTCAGCTGCTTCCTGTGCTGACAGGTAGTAGTCGCGGTCTGTGTCTTTCTCAACAACGTCCACCGGCTTGCCGGTATGTGCTGAGATAATTTCGTTGATCCGCTTCTTGGTCTTGAGGATTTCCTCGGCCTGAATACTGATATCGGACGCCGTTCCCTGGACGCCTCCCCACGGCTGATGAATCATCACACGCGCGTTCGGGAGTGCGGTCCGCTTTCCTTTCGCTCCGCCCGTCAGCAGGATTGCCGCCATGCTTGCGGCCATGCCAATACAAATGGTTGAAACCTCAGGCCGAATGTACTGCATCGTATCATAAATCGCAAGGCCGGACGTCACACTGCCGCCCGGGCTGTTGATGTACACGTGAATGTCTTTGTCCGGATCTTCGGATTCGAGGAACAGCAATTGTGCAATCACCAGGCTCGCGATCGTGTCGTCGATCGCCGTGCCGATGAACACGATCCGCTCCTTCAGCAATCGTGAATAGATGTCGTACGCTCGTTCTCCCCGACCGGTTGTCTCTACAACAATTGGAACGAGCTGGTTGTAGACCTCAAATTTCGATGCACTCATGGAGCGTTCTATCCTTTCACAAGTTGGCTTGGCAGCGTCTTGTCATCAACTTCTTTGATCTTGGTGCTGCTGATCAGCAGATCGAGGAGCTTGTCGCCAACAAGGCGATCCCTGATCTGCTCAGACGATTTATAGTACGCGATTAATCGTTCCTTATCAATCCCAATTTTCGGCGCCTCCCGTTCGGCGAGCTCAACAAGAGCCGCATCATCGATGGTCAGGTTCTCCGCCTTGACGATTTCCTCCCGAAGCAGCGCCCACTTGGCCTGGAAGATGGCATACGCCCGGTTCTCATGGAAGAACTTTTCGACGTCGAAATCGGCCGGAAGCTGTTTATTGGGATACTGTCCCTTGATCTCTTCGAGCAGGTTTTCGAGCACGCTGCGAATCAACGACTCCGGCACCTGGAACTCGTGCACCCGGATGATCTCGCTGACGACAGCGTTTACGAGGCTGCGCCGGTTCTTTTCCTTCCAGTAATTCTCCAGGTCCTCCCGGATTCCTTTTCGGAATTCTTCCAGCGATGCGACCTTCTCTTTTGTGATGGTTTTCACGAACGCGTCGTCCAGCTCGGGGAGCACCACCTTTTCGACCTTCGTCACTTTCGCCTTCATGTTCACTTTGTGGGTGTGCTCTTCGTGCTTGTGCTCGAATTTGATCTCATGCTCGTTTCCCTTCTGTGTGGCCTGGAGGGCATCCTTGAAGGGTTGTTCCAGCTGAGGGTCCGCAAGATAGAACCTGGCGCTGTCGGTCTTCTTGCCGATGATGGGGAATCCGGTATCGTCGAACTCCTGAAGTTCGGCGGTGACGACGTGTTCGCTGTCGGTCACCTTTTCGACTTCTTCACGTGAGCTGTTGACTTTCCTGACTCGCACGAGTTCGTCTTCCAGTTCATCGTCGGTTACCGTGTGCACCACGGCCTCGACGGAAAGACCCTTGTATTGAGTCAGGGTGATCGTCGGCCGGATATCGTACTGGATTTTCACCCAGTACCGCTGTCCGCGGTCGTACTTCATGTCGGTCAGCGTCGGATCGCCGATCGGCTTCAGGTCCTTTTCTTTCACCACTTTTCGGTAGAGCTCGCCGGCGAGCTTTTCAAGGTATTCATGCTCGATCATCTCTCCGTAGAGTTTCTTCACGAGTTCAACCGGGGCTTTCCCTTTTCGGAATCCCTTGATGTCGATTTTCGGACCGTACTCACGATATGCTTTATCAAAATAGGGCTGCGCTTCATCGGCACTGATTTCAAGTTCAACCTCTCGTGAGACCTCGGTAAGCGTATGAATGGTGACTTCCAAGACAACACTCCTTTCTAACGATTTGTACACATCCGCCTCGGTGCGCGACCAAAGGCGGGCATCGCGATGGATTTCTCTAGATCTACAGTGAAGCTCTGTGGACAGGCAACCCCAATGGGTTACAACATCCAGCAAGTACGCGTGGGGACGGAAGGACTCTCCGACTGAAGCGGATCAGCCTCCCGCTGAGAATCTCCCGTAGGTACCCCTATCTCGCAAGACTCCAGTGGGCAGAGGGGGATTTGAACCCCCACGGGTTACCCCACTAGCTCCTAAGGCTAGCGCGTCTGCCAATTTCGCCATCCGCCCTTGAAATGAAAAAAAATCCTCAAAGGTCCAACCGTTTTGAGGATTCATGAACGAGCACAATATACGAAGAATCACGAAAACAAAAAAGGCAGGTCACCGCCCCGCTTTCTGCAGTTCGTCCAGCTTCTGAAGGGATTCCACTGCCTCCAAGCGATGCGGGTCAATGAATATTGCCTTGTTGTAATAGTCCCGCGCTTTCTGGTAGTCTTTGGCAGTCTGGTAGGCGAGTCCGAGCTGCACGTTGGTCTGGTAATTGCTCGGGCTGAGCTCGAGCGCGCGCTCGAATTGCTTGATCGCCTGCGGTAGGTTGCCGTCGCCCAGATACGCGATGCCCAGGTTGATGTTTGTCTCCCAGAAATCGTTTCCAGTGCTGAGGGCGCGCGAAAGGACTCCGATCATCGCCTTGAAATTGCCAGTTCCCTGATAAAGAGTCCACGCCTCGCGATAGGCGCTGAGGTACATCGAATCGATTTCGTAGGCACGTTCGAAAAATGATCTTGCCCGGATCGGATCGCCTGTCCGTGCATACAATCTGCCACACAAATACGCCGGATATGCGCAATCCGGTCCCACCCGGAGCGCCGCCGTATAGCGATCGCTCGCCAGGTCTTTGTCTCCGGCTTTCTCTGCGGCTGCCGCTTCTCCGAGTATTGACATAAGATCGGATCGATTTGCCCGCATACGGAGGTTGATCAGTGCCCGCATGTTGTCGAATCGACGCGAAAGCTCCGCATCATAGCACGTGCGAAAGACCAGGCGGATGGCATTGAGTGCAGCGGGATATGCCCCGCTATAGTACTCCTGTACCGCTTTCAGCATCTGATAGAACGGAAGCGGGAAGGAGGCGGTGTCCTTCTGGAGGTTTGTCAGGAATCCCTGCGGCAAGGGGGGGAGTTTTTTCTGGAACCGTTCGCCCGCCTGACGGATGAAGATGTCGTATGATTCCTGCAGGTTGTTCTTCTGAAGAAGCGCCAGTGCCTCCGGTGTGAGGCTCACAGCGAGGGGGCGTGATGTCGTGTCAGCAAAATCGAGCGACGAAAACGCGTAAGCCAGAATCTCGATGATACGCTCAAATTGCGGGCCGTTCTTGCCAGTGGCGGCTCCATCACTGATCCACCGGACCGTCACATCGTCTTGCGCCCGCTGCAGAGAATCACGCGTCCCCTTGACGCGCATGAGAACATCGTTTGCATGATCGATGATCTGCCGCACCGTTGTATCACGCGCGCTGATTTTGAGCGGTACGCTCGGCAGTGAATCGAGAACAAACTGGACCTGTGGTGTGAATTGATCGATCTGGGCGATTCGATCCTTCAGGGGGGTGGTGGTTGCCCGCGTCGTTGAGAGGAACGCAGCCCACATGTCGTTCACAACGGCTTCGAAGGTGCGCGCTCGACGATCACTGAGTTCCTTCGACTGAGGAAAAATCTGGAGGGAATCGGCCCGTAAGAGCCGCTCGTACATCGCTATCGCATCGCGATATCTTTTCTCGCTCACAATTCTTTCGGCCGCCTGGAGTGCCTGCGCAAGCGTGGAATACCCGGGCCAGTATTCCTGAGGGATGACGAGCTCGCCTTTGCTGGCCGTTCCATCCAGCCCGAACTGGACTGTGAACGGTTTGTACAGTTTCAGATCCTTCGGATAGCCCACGAGGATCGATGTCCCCGCTGCGTCAGTGATAATATCACTCTTCCATCCAATCTGCAGCGTGAGACCGTTCTGAAGAAGGACGAGTTTGGGAAGCTCTTCCTGCAAGAAGTCCGCATCGAGGGACCAATCGCCGGCGGGTTGGAGGAGAAATGTGTAAAACTGTCCGGCGTTGACGCTATCGCTCGAGAGCGGAATCGTGCGGTCGCGGTTGGACAGTTCAAACTTCGCAAATCGCTCGCCTTTCAGACCGAAGAGCTTCGACTCCCGCACTTTCAGCTGTGCGGAGATGCCTTGCGCACGCAGAACATCCGAACCGGCCAGAAAGAATAAACAAATACAAAGGATCCGAAGGATTTTCACGATGGGGTTGTCTCTCGAGATGTTTAGACGCCGGTGAGAAAGCGATACCGTAAGTGCCGTGAATATAGAAAAAGGGGTTTCCAGATGCAAGAAACGAGAAGGGCATTCGGGCTCACTCGGTCTCAGAACGAGCCATCGTCATGCTGCCGCTTGTTCCATCGGTCGATTGCCCGATGGCCTGATTGCAGAGGATTTCCGCGTTTCACCCGGCTTGCTTTTCGGTTCCTGTTTGCTGATATTCTTTCGCATTTCAAGGCGTGTGTTCTGCCCCAGGGGACTGACGCGCCGCATGGTACTGAGACACCAGCGTTGTTTTCTCCGCTTTCGTATGATCACTCACGACATCAAGAAAGTTTCGCGCCGCTCATGGACCGTACCGCAGGCCTTCCAGTTCTGCGAACGCCTGACGCACGATCACTACGAGAATTTTCCTGTTGCCTCCGCGTTGGTGCCGAAGGACAAGCGACAGCATATCTACTCGATATATTCCTTCGCCCGCATCGCCGATGACTACGCGGACGAACCGGGCTTGACGACGGCAGAGCGGATCGACAGTCTCGGTGAATGGGAAGAGCAGCTGATCGACGCCTATCGCGGTCACGCCCATCACCCGGTCTTCATTGCATTGCGTGAAACCGTGGATCGATTCGAAATGCCGCCCGAGCTTTTTCAGAACCTTCTGCGGGCGTTTCGGTCAGACGTGACAACACATCGGTACGAGAGCTTCGAGGATGTGCTGGCGTATTGCGAGAATTCGGCCAATCCCGTGGGCAGGCTGATTTTGCTCCTTTTCAACTATCGCAGCGAATCGACGCTGGAATTGTCGGATTCTGTTTGTACGGCACTGCAATTGACGAATTTCTGGCAGGATGTTTCAGTTGACTTGCAGAAGGATCGGGTGTACATTCCATTGGATGACATCCGGGAGTTCGGGTACTCTGAAGAGGAACTCTTTCAACGGAGACTCACTCCCGCCTTCGAGGATCTGATGTGCTTTCAGGTTGACCGTACCCGGCACATGTTCGGGGAGGGGAGACCGCTGCTGACCGAAGTTGGCAGGGACCTGCGCATGGAACTCCGGCTTACGTGGAACGGGGGATCGCGCATCCTGCAGAAAATCGAAAACCTGGAGTACGACGTGCTTTCCCGTCGCCCGACGTTGTCGTTGTTCGACAAAGCGACGTTGTTGATCTCATCATTCGCAGGATAATTCTCTGTGGCAGCACACACCGCCGACATAGCTCTTCCCGATCTGGAAGCGACGCGGAAAAGCAACTTTCTGCTGCCGATCCTCTTTCTCCCCCCGCCGAAACGAGAGGCGATCGAAACGATCTATGCTTTCTGCCGGTACTCTGATGATATCGTTGATGAAGAGGCAGATGTCAAAGAAAAGTACCGCCGCCTTCTCGTGTGGACGAACGAATTGCAGCTTGCCCTCCAGGGCGTTTCCCGTTTCGCAATCCTGAACAGGCTCGTCAGCGTCATCCAGAAATTTCACATCCCGACTCACCATTTCCTCGATCTTCTGAAGGGAATGGAGATGGACCTTGTGAAGAACCGCTACGAGACGTTCGGGGAGCTTGAGCAATATTGCTACCGCGCGGCATCCACGGTCGGCCTCATCTGCGCCGAAGTATTCGGGTATCATCATGAGCAGACGAAACAGTACGCGGTCAATCTCGGTATTGCGCTTCAGCTGACGAACATCTTGCGCGATATCAAGACTGATGCGAAGAAGGGTAGGATCTATCTTCCCAAAGAAGATCTCCAGCGGTTCGGGTACTCGGAAGAAGAGCTGATGAACTCTGTGTACAACGATCGGTTCCGCGCATTGATGAGATTCGAATGCGAGCGGGCGCATGAGTACTACCGCTCGGCAAAGAGCTGTCTCGCAGAAGATGACAAGCCGTTGTTTACCGCAGCGCGGGCCATGGGAAACATTTACTACCTGTTGCTGCTCCGCATTGAACGAGCGAATTACGATGTGTTCTCAAAACGTATCCGCCTCGGCTCGCCCGTCAAGTTCCTCGTGGCGATGATGCTTCGCCTCCGGAACAAACTCCCGAAGAACTTCCACCGGTTCATCCGGACAGAATTGCCAGCCTGAAAGCATTGCGCACTGTTGATTTCGGATTGTGGAGTTCCGGTGCAAACCAATTCGCAATTCTCCTTTCGCAATTCGAAATTGTACGTGAGATCGTGATTTGAATCCTGAAGACCTGAAAAAGCGCACGAAAGAGTTTGCTCTCCGCATTCTTCGGTTTGTCAATTCGGTGCAGAGAGGGAGAACAGAAGACATCTTGACGAAACAACTTGCCAAAGCAGCGACGTCTGTGGGAGCGAATTACCGGGCCGCATGCCGGGCTCGATCAAGAGCTGATTTTGTTTCGAAGATTACTATCGTCGAAGAAGATAGCCGATGAAACCCAGTATTGGCTGGAGCTGCTCCTTGAACAGATCCCGATACGGGCAGGTGAAATCACGGGTCTGATCGAAGAGGCAAAAGAACTGACCGCAATTTTCACTGCTTCTGGAAAGACGGCCAAAAGGAAAACGTGAACCTCCCAATTCGCATTTGTCATTTCGCATTCCGAAATCATGTGACTTTCCATGGGTGTTGATACCCTCATCATCGGCGGCGGCCTTGCCGGACTCAGTGCGGCGGTGGATCTTTCGTCGCGTGGAATCTCCGTGCTTGTGCTCGAGCAGCGACCGCACCTCGGCGGACGAACGTATTCGTTTGTCGACGAGAAAACGGGTGATGTCGTCGACAACGGTCAGCACCTCATGATGGGATGCTATCACGCGACGCGGTGGCTCCTTTCGATGATTGGTTCGGATCACCTTGCTGCGCTCCAGGCGAACCTGCATATCGACTTTCTTCACCCGGTACGCGGCCGCTCGTCCCTGCATTGTCCACCACTTCCCGCCCCCTTCCATTTGCTCGCGGGACTGCTCCGGCTGAACAATCTTTCTGTGATTGACCGCCTGAAGCTGCTGAGAGTAGGCCTCGAGATCCGCAAGGATCCCCAGCGCATTGAACCGACGATCGCTTCGCTCACTGTGCACCAATGGCTGGATCAACTGGGGCAATCAGACGAAAACAAGAAGTACTTGTGGGACATACTTGCGATCGGGAGTCTGAATGATGATCCGAAAGATGTCTCAGCCCTTCTTTTCTACAGGGTGCTGAGGAGTGCATTCCTCGGCAGAAGGGAAAACTCGTCGTTCCTCGTGCCGCGGACAGGATTGACGCAGCTCTTTGTCGATCCATGTGTCGATTTTATCCGGTCACGGGGGGGTGAGGTGATCGTGAATTGCGGAGTCGATGAGAGCTTGTTCGACGGGGATCGGTTGCGGGGAGTCCGCAGTTCGGACGGACGCATTCGTGAAGCGCAGGCCTTTGTCAGCGCAATTCCCTGGTATGCAGCATCGCCGTTGTTCTCGGGGGCCGCAGGAAGGCAGGGATGGAATGTCAACGGCCATCTCCAATCATCCCCTATTGTGACGATCAACCTCTGGTTCGACCGAATGGTTATGGAGCAGGATTTCGTGGCACTCCTCGATTCGCGTATCCACTGGGTGTTCAACAAATCGAAGATTTACGGCTCCAGCACCGCCTCACGCCAATATATTTCACTCGTCATCAGCGGAGCTGCATCGCTCATACTCCTCGATTCCGCTGAGCTCGTCAGGGCGGCGCTCAAGGACCTTTCCGCTGCACTCCCGGCCGTCCGGGATGCGGTGCTTGTCCATTCGCTCGTCATCAAAGAGAAGCGTGCAACATTTTCGCCCCGGCCTGACGCGGAGACTCACCGTCCTTCAAGTGCGACACAATTCCGGAATCTTTTTCTGGCGGGAGATTGGACCAATACCGGATATCCGGCGACAATTGAGGGAGCGGTCTTAAGCGGAAGGAAGGCTGCGGAAGAGGTGGCGAAAATATTGAGAAGGTGACTGTCGGATTGACGGCCACCATTTCTATGGTGGTGACGATGTTCGAGAAGTTAGCTTACAGAGCGCGGCAAGTTTTCTGAAAATGTGATATTATTGAGCAATATTGATTCAAGTATCTGGAGAAATGAATGGCTGACAATAACGAGCTCGAAAAAGCCCTTTGGGCTGCTGCGGACAAAATGCGCTCGAATATGGATGCAGCGGAGTACAAGCACATTGTTTTGGGCTTGATCTTTCTCAAGTACATTTCTGATGCGTTCGAAGAGTTACATCATGAGCTTCAGCTTGAGACGGAAGAATCCGGAGCAGACCCGGAAGATCCTGATGAATACCTTGCTCACAATATTTTCTTCGTGCCGGAAAAAGCACGTTGGCAGTATTTGCAGGATCGGGCCAAGCAACCCGAAATTGGGAAATTGATTGATAACGCAATGGAGGCAATTGAGAAAATCAATCCGCCTTTGAAGAACATACTTCCAAAGATATACGCTGACCCCGAACTGAACAAGCAACGCTTAGGAGAGTTAATCGATCTTATCGGCACCATCGGCTTCAAACAAGACGCCCACAAATCCCAGGACTTGCTTGGTCGGGTCTACGAATACTTCCTCGGACAGTTCGCAGATGCTGAAGGGAAGAAAGGTGGGCAGTTCTGGACACCACAAAGCATAGTGAAATTACTGGTCGAAATGCTGGAACCGTTCAACGGTCGAGTATACGACGGTTGCTGTGGTAGCGGCGGAATGTTTGTGCAGAGTGAAAAATTTGTCCTCAATCACCGGGGAAACATCAAAGACCTTTCAATCTTCGGTCAAGAATCGAACCCGACGACACTGCGCCTTGCCAAGATGAATCTCGCCATCCGCGGTATCGATGCAAAATTGGAATTGGGCGATACATTCTTGGTCGACAAACACCCAGATCAGAAAATGGACTTTGTTCTCGCTAACCCGCCTTTCAATGTGAGTGATTGGAATGGAGAACAACTGCGTGATGATAAACGCTGGAAATATGGTATTCCGCCTGTCGGAAATGCCAATTACGCCTGGCTTCAGCATTTTGCGCACAAGCTCAGCCCCAACGGAACGGCAGGTATTGTGCTCGCCAATGGAAGCATGAATAGTAATTCCGGCGGTGAAGGTGACATTCGTAAGAACATGATCGAAGCCGGCTTGATCGACTGTATGGTAGCGCTCCCTGCGCAATTATTCTACAACACGATGATCCCTGCCTGTCTCTGGTTTTTGGCGCGCAACAAAACCAATCATAAATTCCGTAACCGGTCAAACGAGATTCTCTTCATCGATGCCCGCAAGCTTGGCACGATGATCAACAGGCGGAATAAAGAATTCACCGACGACGACATTGCTCTGATCGCTCAAACATATCATGCCTGGCGGAACAGAGAGGGTAAGTACCAGGACAAAGCCGGATTCTGCAAGTCTGCTACAATCGAAGAAATCAGAAGCGAGAAGAACGGATACGTCTTGATGCCCGGACGTTATGTCGGCACAGAAGAAGAGGTCGATGATGGCATCCCGTTTGAAGAGAAGATGAACGCCCTGACGACAAAACTGGCTGAACAGTTTACAAAAAGCAGCGAACTGGAAACAACCATTCGGAGCAACCTCAAAAGCATCGGTTATGAGTTCTGAAAAGAACATTTCCGAGACGCTGTCTGGGAAATTAGTGTATGGACAAAGAACCTGCAAGAAAATAAGTGTTCACCTTTGATAAGCATTCGATGCAATTAGGTAACAACCTGTTGCCCAATTGACGAAACAGGTTGTTTCGCAATTGCCGTTCGGAGAAAAAAAAGCCAACAAGCTGTTGACGTGGTCGGGCAGTCTATGAGATCTAAGAAAATCGACAGCACCATACTGTTGCGCCGGATCAGGGAGCTGATCCTCGCTGCCCGACAAACTGTTGCCCGCAGTGTTGATACCATTCAGGTGCTCACGTGCTTTGAAATCGGGCACAGAATTATCGAACACGAACAGCAGGGGGAAAAGCGGGCGGAGTATGGCAAAGCGGTCCTGAAGCAACTTTCGGTTACGCTGACAAAGGAATTTGGACGTGGCTTCTCGGAAGACAATCTCTCGAACATGCGAAAGTTCTATCTGATTTACGGAAGTCTAACGAACATTTCCGAGACACCGTCTCGGAAATTGTCGGTAAGCCGGAAATCCGAGACGCCATCCGACAAATCTCCTCTTGCTGTAAGCGCGAAGACACCGGTCATTCCGTTCCCACTCTCGTGGTCTCATTATGTTTTCCTGATCGGAGTGAAAAGGACAGAAGAACGCCGTTTCTATGAAATTGAAGCTGCGTCCCAGAATTGGTCTCTGCGGGAATTGAAACGACAGTTCGATTCCGGTTTATTTGAGCGCCTCGCTGCAAGCCGCAATACAACAGGAATCGGAAAACTTGCGCGGCACGGACAGCAGATTGCAGACCCGAAGGATGTGCTCAAAGAACCATACATTCTTGAGTTTCTCGGTTTGGATGAACGGGCTGCATATTCTGAGACGGATCTTGAATCTGCCATTATTGATAAGCTTGGAAAATTCTTGCGCGAACTGGGGAAAGGGTTTCTCTTTGAAGCACGCCAAAGACGATTCACGTTTGATGAAGATCATTTCTTTGTCGACCTGGTCTTCTACAACCGGCTGCTGCGTTGTTACGTCCTGATAGATCTTAAAATCGGGAAGCTGACACACCAGGACCTCGGACAAATGCAGATGTATGTAAATTACTACGACCGCCACATAAAGACGGATGATGAAAAACCGACCGTGGGAATTATTCTCTGCAAGAAGAAACATGACGCACTTGTGGAAATCACACTGCCGAAAGGAGCAAATATCTTTGCCAAACAGTACCAGCTCTACCTACCTTCCAAAGAAGAATTGAAACAAAAGTTGCTGGATTGGACAGAACAGAAGGAAGGGGATCAGCGATGAGTGTAAGCTTCACAGAAAAACGATTTGGAGATATTGCGAGAGTAATACCCGGATACGCGTTCAAGAGTGATGATTTTGGGGTTGAAGGATTTCCTGTAGTCAAAATCGCTGAAATAGCTCCGCCCAGAGTTGATCTTACTAATTGCCAGAGAATCTCCGCAGATAAAGTCGTTGGTTTAGATCGTTTCAAACTCGCACAAGACGATATTTTGATTGCCATGACGGGCGCAACTCTTGGCAAGGTCGGCAGATTCAAAGAAAATGTGGTAGCGTATGTTAATCAACGTGTCGCAAAGATAGACAGTGTCGAGGGTATCTCAGACAAAGATTTCTTGTATTATCTAATCACCGACAATGCAAACAATTCACAAATAATTGAGCTTGGGTTGGGTAGTGCTCAAGCCAACTTCAGTGGCAAAGATTTAGAGAACCTTCAATTCGTAGTACCTGATCTACCCATCCAGCGTCGGGTTGCCGCAATTCTCTGCTCGCTGGACGAGAAGATCGAACTCAACCGCCAGACCGACGCGACGCTTGAGGCAATTGCACAGGAGATATTTAAGGAGTGGTTCGTGGAGTTTCGCTTCCCGGGCGCCACAGGCGAAATGATCGAAAGTGAATTAGGGATGATACCGAAGGGGTGGAGAGTGGGAAAGCTCGGAGACATGTACAAAACCACGTCAGGTGGTACTCCTTCTAGATCTCAAAATGAATACTACGAAAATGGTATCAACCAGTGGGTCAAATCGAAAGAATTAAACGGATCATTTGTAATCGATACAGAAGAAAAGATCACTGATGAGGCGCTTAGGAATTCGGCAGCCAAGCTTATTCCAAAACACTCTGTATTGGTAGCAATGTACGGTGCTACTGTTGGAGAAATCGGTATTGTTAGCAACGAAGCTACAACGAATCAAGCCATTTGCGCTTTTATACCCAATGACAGCAATCCTTTCACTTTCGTTTTTCAGTTCCTACAAAATAGCAGAGATGACCTTATTTCGAGAGCTGTTGGTTCAGCACAACAAAACATAAGTCAGGAATTGCTGAAAAATCTTGTGTTGACAATTCCCGATAGCCAGACGATGAAAGAGTATCATACAATAATAGAACCCTTGTTTTCAACTATTGAAGAAAACCTACAACAGTCTAGCTCTCTCACCAAGATACGTGACAATTTGCTTCCCAAATTGATGTGCGGAGAGATTGAGGTATGAGCACAGATATAAAATACGAAGACCCTCAATTTCAATCGTTCAATGAATCGCTGGACGAAGAAGGCGACGTAAACATTGCGAATATCTCATTCCAACGAAGCCGTATTTTGTTCGAACTTGGGAAAGAATCTTATAAAGATGCATACAGTGAATATCTTGAACAGGAACTTGAAGATCTTAAGCAATCTGTTTTCGACTCCTATCCTGCGTGCATCGCCTATAACTTCCGCTTATCGGAGAAAGGTGAAGGAGGGACTGATCCGGTTCGGAAACTACTTCATTTGAAGGACAGTTGGGAAGCGATTGTATACGTTCTCTATTCTCTGGTTATGGGTGAAGTACGGCACAGACAAGTGGATTTGAAGGAGTCTCAGATATTTGTGTCTCTTGGTCCAAGTGGTAGTCCTGCATATACAAGTTTCAACACCGATAGAGTACTGTCTGAGGCGGTCAAACAAAAACTTCACAACATCAAAGCTATCGTCCAGCACAGCAAAGGGAATTCCCTTGGTTTTAAATGTGAATGCATCGATGAGTCTTTGTTGGATGAACTGCTGCAATTACAGGACATCCGCAATGATATTTCCCACCATGCTGCTCCAACGCGAGAACAAGCGGATTTCGAGTTGAATCAAGTCATTCCCTTGTTTGAAAGCATGCTAGCCAAAACAAGATTTCTAGAGAACTGCAAAATATTGCGTTTTGAGAGCTACTCTTCTACCTGTCGATGCGAATCATTTAATGGCCACGCGCTCAACCGGGAGTACGATTCGTATCCCTTCGTCGATGCTCAGAAAACGTTAGTCTTGAATCTTGGGCATGAACAACTCTTTGTTCGATGGGATACAGAATGCTTTAGTCTCTCTCCATTTCTTCATTATGACAAGGATGCAAGTGGTCACGAATCGTATATTTGCTTCTACAAGCGAAAGAAGGAAAGCAAATACTGGTATGAACCAGTTAAAATACGAACTGAGAAGTCCATAGATCATCTTCAAGGGCGATTCGATGCCGAGAAAGATGAAATCATCAGGTTGTTGGTACCATAATGATCATGTACGAATCTGAAATAGAGCAAATTGCGCTCGACCTTCTCCGCGAAGAAAATGGTTTTACCGTTCTTTATGGGCCGAACATCACAGAGGGCGAAACCAAGGAACGCGAGTATACCGACGTTGTCCTGGAAGCACGGCTTCGCACTGCTATCGATCGTATCAATACATCTATCCCGGAAAATGCACGTGAAGACGCTTTGAAAAAAGCACTTCGCACAGTTTCGCTTGCTGCCATCGAAAACAACGAGCATTTCCATCGCATGCTCACCGAGGGAGTCGATATCAAGTTTGGCATAGGTGAGGGCAAAACCAAGACTGACAAGGTTTGGCTGGTGGATTTCGACGCACCGGAGAATAACGAATTTTTGGCGGTCAACCAGTTCACCGTTTTAGAAAATAATAACAATAAGCGCCCGGATATTGTCCTCTTCATAAACGGATTGCCTCTGGTAGTTGTGGAGCTCAAGAATCCCGCTGATCAAAGCGCCGATGTTGCTGCGGCATTCCATCAATTGCAGACGTATCAACAGCTCATCCCGTCTCTCTTTGCCTTTAATGCGTTCCTCATCATCAGCGATGGCTGGTTTGCCAAAGCTGGGACAATTTCGAGTGATTATTCTCGATTTATGGATTGGAAATCTGTCGACGGTGTTCGTGCGATCGATTCCAAGACAGAGTCTGAATTGGAACCGCTCGTAAAAGGATTGCTGAACAAGAAAACTTTGTTGGATGTGATAAGGCATTTCATCGTCTTTGAAAAAACAAAAGAGAATACTGTAAAAAAGTTGGCGGCATATCATCAGTATTTCGCAGTCAACAGCGCAATTACTTCCACAATCCGCGCAACCTCAGAAGAAAGCAGCGGCATCGTTGCTGAACATCCGGCTGTATATGGGCTCGCAAGCACAGAACAACAATCCAAAGGTGATAGGCGGGCCGGTGTTGTCTGGCATACACAGGGAAGCGGCAAAAGTCTTTCGATGGTGTTTTACTCCGGAAAGCTCGTCCTCGCAGAGGAGATGAACAATCCCACGATTGTTGTGCTCACAGACCGGAACGATCTTGACCAGCAACTATTTGAGACGTTCTCGAATTGTCAGCAGTTGTTGCGGCAGACACCGGCGCAAGCTGCAAACCGCGAGGATTTGAAAAAGCTGTTGTCGGTAGCGTCGGGCGGAATTGTGTTTACCACAATTCAGAAATTCTTCCCTGAAGAACCCGGTGCAGCATATCCAGTCTTGAGTGAGCGGCGCAACATCGTTGTGATTGCAGATGAAGCACACCGGAGCCAGTACGATTTCGTCGATGGTTTTGCCAGGCATATGCGCGATGCTCTGCCGAAGGCATCGTTTATCGGGTTTTCAGGAACGCCGATTGAGAAAGAAGATAAGAACACACAGGCAGTGTTTGGCAATTACATCGACATTTATGACATTCAGCAAGCAGTAGAAGATGGCGCAACGGTGAAGATCTACTATGAAAGCCGTCTCGCAAAGATCGAGCTTGCCGATTCCGACAAGAAGATACTTGATGAGCGAGTAGAGGAAGTAACCGAAGACGATGAACTGACCGACCGTCAGAGACGCTTTGCCAGATGGGCAAGAAAAGAAGCAGTTGTTGGCAGCAAAAGCCGCCTCAAACAAGTCGCCGCCGATCTTATAAACCACTTTGAGCAACGCCTCACTGCGGCAGAAGGCAAAGGCATGATTGTTTGTATGAGCCGGCGCATTTGTGTTGAACTACATAAAGAGATCATTGCGCTTCGCCCACACTGGTACAATTCCTCTGACGACAAAGGCACGATTAAGATAGTCATGACCGGTTCCGCAAGCGATCCGTTGGATTGGCAGGAACATATACGGAACAAGGATCGCCGTAAAGCAATTGCTAACAGGTTGAAAGATCCCAAAGATTCCCTCAAACTTCTTATCGTACGAGATATGTTTCTCACCGGTTTTGACGCGCCCTGCCTGCATACAATGTACATTGACAAACCGATGAACGGGCACAACCTTATGCAGGCGATAGCTCGCGTTAATCGCAAGTTCGGTGACAAGGAAGGTGGATTGATAGTGGACTACATCGGCATTGCACAGGATTTGAAGAATGCGATGATGATCTACGCCGCAAGCCAAGGGAAAGGAAATATCACATTTGACCAGGAGGAAGCAGTTGCAAAGATGCTTGAGTTGTATGAGGTGGTTGTGGATATGTTCGATCGCTTCGAGTACCGGAGGTACTATACGCTGGAATCGAAAAATAAATTACAATTCATTCTTGATGCCGCAAACTATGTCTCGGAATTAACAGAAGAAAAAGAGGATAGACGGCTTCGGAATGGCAAGGAACGGTTCAAAGAGAATGTTGTCCGGCTGCAAAAAGCATTTGGCCTTGCGGTGCCGCATGCCAAAGCGATCGAAATTCGCAATGACTTGGCATTTTTCCAAGCCATCAAAGCTCGTTTTGCAAAGTTTGACGATCAAACGAGAGCACATACTAATGAAGAGATTGAAACGGCAATTCGGCAAATCGTCAACGATGCGATCGTTTCCGGTGAGGTGATCGATATCTTTGATGCCGCAGGGATCAAGAAACCAGACATTTCGATTCTCTCCGATGAATTCCTTGCCGAGATTCAGGGCATGCCTCGTAAAAACCTGGCATTGGAATTACTCAAGCGATTGATTAATGATGAAGTAAAAATCCGATCCAAATTCAATTTGGTGCAAGGAAAGAAATTTTCTGAAATGCTCGCCGGGGCCGTTAAGCAGTATCAAAACGGACTTATAGATTCGGCCAAAGTGATTGAAGAGCTGATTCAACTGGCGAAGGAGATGCGCGAAGCAGACAAGCGCGGTGATAAGATGAATCTTCGCCCTGACGAGCTTGCCTTCTACGATGCCCTTGCTGATAATCCGACGGCTGAAGCAATACTCGGTGATATAATATTGAAACAGGTTGCGCATGAATTGGTGGAGAATGTTAGAAACAACACTTCAATCGACTGGCATTTGAAACAAAGCGTCCAGGCGAAGTTACGTGTTCTGGTCAAGCGCATTCTTCGCAAATACAAGTACCCGCCGGATGATCCGGCGACAGGTGAATACACAGTTTCGGTGAATAAGGTTCTCGACCAGGCAGAATTGTTCGCTGATGTGTGGGCAGAAGCTACCAATAACCAACAATGAATTCCCCCGCGTTACATCATTCCCTGCGGATCCACATCGATGGTCATGTGAACCTTTCGGTTCTTTCCGAGCGGTGATGTGTTGTGGAATTCGCGCGCGTGAAGCAGTACGGCACGAAGGTATGATCCGGATGGATCAGTCGACTTGAAGTTCTTGATGACGATATGCTTGCGGTACTGGTTTTTGATCTTTGGAATTGCCGCGTCGGCAGGTCCGAGGACCGTGTAGTGTGCTCCCGCTTTTCCCTGAAGCAGCCCCGCGATTTTTTTTACCTGCTGGGCGACTTCGCCTTCCTGTTCTCCCTTGAACTCGATCAGCACGAGACGTGAAAACGGCGGATAGTCGAGTTCCTTCCTGTACGCGAGCTCCTCGCGGAGAAATCCGGCAAAATCATGAACAGCTGCGTACCGCAGGCTGTAGTGGGAAGGCTGGAGTGTCTGAATGATGACCTCGCCGCTCAATTTGCTTCGTCCTGCGCGTCCTGCGACCTGGGTGAGCAACTGAAACGTTCGTTCGGAGGATCGGAAGTCCGGGAGGAGCATCTGTGTGTCTGCCGAGATAACGCCGACAAGTGTCACGCGAGGGAAATCCAGACCCTTGGCGACCATCTGTGTGCCGAGCAGAATGTCGGCTTCGCCGTTTCCGAACTGTGTCAGCAAACGATCGTGAGCGCCTTTGCGGCCCGTGGTGTCAAGATCCATCCGCAGCACCCGCGCATCAGGGAAAAGCGTGCCGAGCTCCTCGTGAATCTGCTGAGTTCCGAACGCGTGGTGGCGGATTTCCGTTCCATGGCACTTTGGACAGACGGCGGGAGGTGCTTTGACAAAGCCGCAATAGTGACAGCGCAGATGTTTCTTCGTGGCGTGAAACGTCAGCGTTACGTCGCAATGGTCGCATCGCTCCACGAATCCGCACTCAAAACATTCCACCACATGGGAAAACCCGCGGCGATTCTGCAGAAGAATTGTTCCCTCGCCTTTCTTCAGGCGTTCATCGATTTGGCCCTTCAACAAGAGCGAAATGGATGGGGCAGGGCCCAGTTTCGTCGTCCACGTTCCTTTTTCCTTCCGCTCCTTCTTGAATTCTTCGTACCTGCGTTGACGCTCTTTTGCCATATCGACGATTTCGATCGTCGGTAGCTGAGCGTTGTCAACCCGTTCCGGAAGTGAGAGGAGTTCGTACTTTTCGCTGATCGCGTTGTGATAGCTTTCAGCAGACGGCGTTGCCGAGCCAAGCACGACAACCGCCTTGTTGATCGACGCCCGGACGATGGCGACATCGCGTGCATGATACCGGGGCATTGAGTCGTACTGCTTGTAGGAGGCTTCATGCTCTTCGTCGACAACGATCAGCCCGATGTTCTTGAGCGGCGCAAAGATCGCCGAACGCGGACCGATCACGACCCTGATTCTCCCTTCATGTGCGAGGCGCCACGCATCGTACCGCTCGCCGACGGACATCTGACTGTGCATCACTGCCACGTCCGCACCGAAGTGTGACTTGAAACGCCGCACGGTTTGCGGCGTGAGCGAGATTTCAGGAACGAGCACAATCGCGTTCTTGCCGTGCCGCAGAGTCTCCCGCATTGCCTCGATGTACACCTGGGTCTTTCCGCTTCCGGTGATCCCGTAAAGGAGAAAAGTCCGGTGTGCGTCAATGCCGAGCGCGGTGACGATCGTGCGCAACGCCTGTTCCTGGTGACCGTTCAGCGTCAGCTGCGGCGGGACTTCGGGAGGCTCATCATATGTTCCGCGAAGGACCTCACGCTGCTCGACCCGAACAAGGCCGCGCTTTTCCAGTGTCTTGACCGTGGAAAGCGATCCTCTCGTCATGCGCACAAGGCCAGGCAGGGAGACTGCCTCTGGGTGCTGTTTGAGTTCAGCAAGAATGCCGAGTTGCTTTGCAGTGACCTTGAAGCGCGGAGGATCTCCACGTGCGGCCTCTTGAAGAAATGCGTGCCCATCCTCTGACAGGAGCGCAACGCTTTCCATCTTTGGCTTTGCCGTCGACCGCAGACGCTGCTCAACGAGGATCCAGCCGCGACTCTGCATTTCCTGCAGGACCCCCTGGATGTTCTTCGTGCGTGTTCGTTTCTGGAGCTGCGAGGGAGAGAGCGTTCCTGATTCCGCGAGGGCCCGGAGGATCGCGTGTTGTACGCGCGCAGAGCGTTTTGTCTTTTCGATCAACTCGGCTACGTTTCCCATGGCGAGCCGAACTGATTGCGTGCTTCCCGACGCGGTTCCCTGGGGAGAGGCCGCCTTGAGGACGTCGCCCCAGGACGCAAGATAGTATTCTGAGATCCATCGGGTCAGCTTGAGCATTTCCTCGGAAAACGTCGGAGAGGCATCGAGGACGTCAATCAACGGCTTGATGGTCTGAAGCGGCGACTTTTCGGGGAACCCCACAACAATGCCGGAGAGTTTCTTCCTGCCGAACGGCACAAGTACGCGTCTCCCGAGTTGAACCGATGGAGCAAGTTCAGGCGGGATCATGTACGTGAAAGTCCGGTCGAGAGGGACCGGCAGCGCTATGTCGACGAGTTTCTGGGTCATGAGAAAGCGCAGGGGGCGACTGTGTGAGCCGCCCCCGGAGAATGATTGACGTGTGTAGCTGTTATTTCCTGATTTCGAATTCGAGGATCTTGTAGACTTCAGTCAACGGGATGTTCTTTTCAATCGCGATCCGCCTGCATTCCTCGAATTCCGGTATCAGCCGCTCATGGCCTTCGACGGTGACGGACTTGACGGTCATCGTACCCAGCGAAGTGTGCACCTGTCGCTGCGAACGAGGGAGCTTTCTTCTCTCGACATGCTGAATGCGGACGCCGAGCGTCGATGTCTCCTGGAAAAGAATTCCAAGCATCGCGTCAAGCGTCTCCCGGCCTGCAAGAACAGAGAGCAGGTGCGCTGATCGCCCTTTCTTCATGACGATCGGAATCAGGAAAGCATCAAGCGCTCCTGCCCCCATCAGTTTCTCGATGACATAGGGGAGGATTTCCGGGTTCATGTCGTCAATGTTGGTCTCGATCGAGAGCACCTCGTCGCGTTCACGTTCGTCTGCGATATCGCCGATGATCAGTCGGAGCAGGTTCGGAATCGCCTGCAGCTCGCGCGTTCCGGCACCGTACCCAATGGAACGAATACGAATCTGCTCGAAAGGCATGGTGCCGGCGGAGAGGGCCTTGATGATTGCGGCGCCCGTGGGTGTCGTAAGCTCGAAGGGAATTTCGCTCAGGACAATTGGGTAGCCCTTGAGAATCTCCATCGTTGCAGGTGTTGGCACGGGCATCGTGCCATGCTGGGTGTGTACGACACCGCCGCTGCCGACTTTGACGGGTGAAGAGTACACCCGTTCGATGCCCAGCTGTTCGAGGCAGATCGCGGTACCGACGATATCGACGATGGAATCAATTGCCCCCACTTCATGAAAGTGCACTTTCTCGACTGTGGAACTGTGCACGGCAGCTTCTGCGACAGCGACCTCATAGAATATTTTCTTGGCGTACCCCTGTACGGTCGCGCTGAGGCTGCTGTTCTCAATGATCGCGTTGATGTTGGAGAGATGGCGATGGTAGGATGGAGCATCCGAGATCACGACGTCGACTTTTGTCGCTCCGATCCCGTTTCGTTTGATGTGCGCTGCAGATACTTCGTAGCCGGAGACGTTGAGTTTCTTCAGTTCATTGATCAAGACATCGAGGGGCACGCCTGCGCTCAGGAATGCACCGAGTGTCATGTCACCGCTGATGCCAGCGAGGGTGTCGAAGTATGCTATTCTCATGCTGCTCGTTGTGTGCTGTGGTGAACGATGCGATCGTGCCGCTAGTGTTTCAGCGCGGTTTCGATGTATTCGATAAACCGTTGGGTGGCCCCGACATTCTCCTGCACGAGTTTCTGTGACTCGCCGCCGGCGCGCACGCGCGCTTTCTTGTCGTTAAAGAGCCTTCGGAGCTCGAGGTAGCATTCTTCGGCCGTGGTCACGACGAATGATCCGCCGCGTCGTGCGAGCTCCACGGCCTCCTGCGAGTTCTGATGTTTGGGGCCGTAGAGCACGGGGACTCCGTACACCGCCGGTTCAAGCACATTGTGGATGCCCTGACGGAAGCTCCCGCCGACGTAGGCGACATCAGCGTATTGATAGAGTGACATCAGGATGCCGATGCTGTCCACCAAAATGACATTCTCATTCGAATAGTCATTCAGGTCCGAAAACCGGATGGCACGCAAGGTATAGTTGAGCGACAGCTCCAGACGTTCAAGTGTCGGAAGGGTCGGCTCGTGTGGCACAAGAATCATCAGTGCATTCGAATCATGCTGGGCAATCCGTCGAAATGCGGGGAGAAGGATCTCTTCGTCCTCATCCCAGCTGCTCCCGACGACGAATACTTTTTTTCTTCTCAGGATCGGGGCCGGAATCAGGTGTTTCGTTTTGGCATCCAGACTTCGCTGCCAGACCTGGTCGTACCGCGTCTCGCCGATGGCGTGCACCTCAGGGTGCTTGAGCCCGAAATTCTGAAACGCGTCGACATCACTCTGCGAAACAGTCAGGATGGATGTGATCTGATTGTACACATCTTGGTGAAAACTCTTGAGGATCGGATAGTGCCGTGATGAGTTCTTCCGCAACGTTGCGTTTGCAATGACAATCGGCACTCCGCGTTTTCGCAGCTCCCAGACGTGGTTTGGCCAAATGTCATACCGGACCATGATCGCAATCGATGGCCGCACAAGGTCCAGAAAGCGCCGGGCATTTCCAGCGCTGTCAAAAGGAAGGTAGGTGATGAGATCTGCCAGTTTGTAGTTTCTCGAGTGTTCGTATCCGGAAGGAGAAAAGAAGCTGACGATGATGTCAATGTCATCGTATCGTTTTCGCAGTTCGGCGATGATGGGCTTGGCCTGTTCGAACTCGCCCATAGAGGACGAATGAAACCAGAAGCGGCGGTTCTTCTTGAGGAGTTTCACCTCCTGTTCGAGGTGCTCGAAGAGGTCCTTGCGTCCGCGAAGTCCTCTGCGGATCTTTCCATTCAGAAGAGCTCCAATCTGAAGGAGAACCCAGAAGCCTGGAACGACGATGGTGTTATAGACGAGAAACCAGACACGTTGCATAGATCTACCGACTGCTGGGCGAGCGGGGAAGAAGGTTGGTGAATTGCCTGCAGCTCCTGATGAAAATTCAGTTACGTGCCTCCGCTCATGGAGGAGAGCACTGGCTCAGAGGCCTTCCTGGACACTAGGCACTCATCTGGAGCTGTGCGCGCACTTGAACAATGATCCGTTGTCGAAATTGAGCATGGCGGAAGAGAGTTGCCGCCTGTTCTGATACTCTTTCGCCGCACGTGTCATTGTAGACAGAATTTGTAGCAAAATCAAGAAAAGGTGATTCCTTGACTAAGTGCGCGAATCTTGGTATACTCACTTTCGCATTCACAGCACGAGTCATCGTCGGAGAATCTGGATGCCCACCCCAAGTCCGCAGATGGATGCACTGCACGCATCTGCTATTTTTAAAGGACTCAGCGAAGTCGATCTGCAATCAATAGCCTCTCTCTTGAAAGTCGAGAGCTACGAGACCGGGTCGGTCTTGATCGATATTGATTCTACAGTCGACCATGTCTGCGTTGTGGGCAAGGGGAGGATCAAGATTTCCCGCTTCACCTCATACGGCGAAGAGACCACGCTCAATATTCTCGGTCAAGGCAACATCGTCGGCGAGTTTGGTGTGGTTGATGAACGCGGCCGGTCGGCCCGTGCGACCTGCCTCGAACCTACCGTTGTCTACGTTCTCACCGCTCTTCAATTCGATGATCTGCTTTCGCACAATCCGATCATTGCACGCAATGTCCTGAAGGAGTTTACGATTCGTCTGCGTCAGGCGAACGACAACATCGTCCGCCAGCTCGAGACCGAACGCTCCCATACGGTTCTGCAGCTGGAGAAGCTCTCCAAGCTGATCGAGGCCAGCAAGAGTGTGAACTCTACGCTCGATCTCGACAAGCTGCTCGGTCTGATTCTCGATGCCGCGGTCAAAAGCACTGATGCAGACCGAGGAACCGTCTATCTCGTCGATTCCATCAAGCAGGAGTTGTGGTCCAAGGTCTTCGGCGGAGAAAATATGATCGAGATCCGTCTGCCGATCGGCAAGGGAATCGCCGGGGCAGTGGCGCAGCTCGGAGAGACGATCAATATTCCCGATGCGTACAGCGATCCACGCTTCAACGCGGACGTTGACAAACGCTCGGGGTACCACACCCGCAATATTCTCTGCATGCCGATGAAGAACAAGGATGGCACCATCATCGGTGTGTTCCAGCTGCTGAACAAGGATGATGGTCCGTTCACACCTGACGATGAGCACTTCATCGATGCATTCTCGGCGCACGCGTCGGTCGCCATCGAGAATGCCCGCCTCGCGCAGGAAATGGTCGCCAACGAACGGTTGTCGGCTGTCGGACGTATGGCCAGCACCATTATCCATGACATCAAGAACCCGATGGGAACCCTGCGCGTCTATGCTCAGGTGATGAAAAAGAAGTCGGGGAACGATGAAGCAGCGAAGCTCGCAGACGAGATGATCCATCAGGTCGACCGGTTCGTAAACATGACGCAGGAAATCCTGGATTTCACACGCGGCGTCAGTTCGACGAACATCCAGGAACTGGATTTCGGGGAGACGATGGGGGCTGTGCTCGATTTTATCGAGAAGGACCTCAGCAAGAACAACGTGCAGCTCGTGCGCGATACGCAATTCCAGGGTCAAATCAAAATGGATCAGGACAAGATGGTCAGGGTGTTCTACAACCTGGCGAGCAACGCGCGCGATGCGATGCCGCAGGGTGGAGCGCTCACCGTCTCGACGGCACCAAGCAACGGCTATGTGAAGATCGAATTCAAAGACTCAGGCACCGGCATGCCGGAAGAAGTCAGGAAGCGAATCTTCGAGCCCTTCATGACCTATGGCAAGAAACATGGCACCGGTCTCGGCATGTCGATCGTCAAAAAGGTCATCGATGATCATCAGGGCAAAATCGAGATCGATAGCGAAATGGGCAAAGGCACTACAATCCGGATTCTCCTTCCTGTCTGATTCCCCTTCAGTTGTTTGCATCCGTGTGTGAGTGACCGTGGCGCACGCCACATCCCCAGGCGCATTTCCTTTTCTCCACCATGAAAATCCACGTCGGCAAGGGCGAGATTACGGTACTCCGCGGCGACATCGCTGATCAGGACACTGACGCAATCGTCAATGCGGCGAACAATCACCTCTGGATGGGTGCCGGTGTGGCAGGAGCTATCAAGCGGAAGGGGGGCGTGGTCATTGAACAGGAAGCGATGGCGCGTGGGCCTGTCGAGATTGGTTCGGCCGTCTCGACCTCAGCAGGGACATTGAAGGCAAAGCGGGTCATTCACGCTGCCGTGATGGGTCAGGACCTTCACACGGATATTGACCTTATCCGGAATGCCACCCGCAGCAGTTTTGTAGTCGCCGAACAAGAGGGATTGACCTCAGTCTCACTTCCTGCACTTGGCACAGGTGTTGGCGGCTTTTCTCTCTACCGTTGCGCGAGCCTGATGATCGGTGAGGCACTTGACTTCATGATCCGCACCGCCGTTGTTCGCGAAGTCCGCTTTGTGCTGTTTGACGCAGAAGCCTTTGAGATTTTTGAGAAGGAACTGAAGAACCGGTTTACTCTACACCGTCATTCGTAGTGCGGTCACCATCCCCGAGACCTCACCGTATCAGTGTGTCCTACAACATTGCCTTGAGGTGACACTCGACGCTCCGTGCGAGCGCCTCCACGTTGTAGCCCCCTTCCAGCACCGAAACGACTTTCCCCCCGCAATACTTCCCGCTGATATCAAGCAGGAGTTCCGTCATCCGACGATAGGATTCGTCTTTCAGGTTGATCCCCGCAATGGGGTCCTCCGTGTGGGCGTCGAAACCGGCAGAGATCATAAGAAGCTGCGGTTGGAATCGGTGCAACGCCGGGAGGACTTGTGCCTGGAAGGCGTCGAGGTAATCTTTTTCCACGCTTCCCGCCCCCATCGGGCAGTTCAGCGTGAAGCCTTCACCGCGGCCGGAGCCGCGTTCGCTCGCTGCCCCCGTACCGGGATAGAATGGAAATTGATGAAGACTGATGAACAGAACGGAGTCGTCGTCGTAAAAAATCTGTTGAGTTCCGTTTCCATGATGGACGTCCCAATCGACGATGGCGATTCGTTCGACGCCGTACTTCTTCTGTGCGTAGCGCGCGCCGATCGCGACGTTGTTGAACAAACAAAAGCCCATGACTTTCGAGGACTCAGCGTGATGACCCGGAGGCCTCACAGCACAGAAAGCGCGCGTCATCGTGCCCGCAACCACTTCATCAATCGCCTGAACGACACCGCCTGCCGCAAGGACCGAGATATCATACGAGTCTTTGCACACATGAGTGTCGCCATCATCGAGGATATGCTCACCCATCTGGCACCGAATCTTGACCATTGATGTGTGTCGTTCGGGATGAACCAGGTGGATGAATTCAGCGGGGGCGGGAGAGGGCCGGAGATGAGTCATCGATCCCCAGAACGGCGTGGACAGCAGATGCTGCACGAGGACTTCCAGCCGCTGGGATCGTTCCGGGTGGCCGCTGCCGGTGACGTGTTTCAGGTAGTCGGGATGATAAATGAGTCCGAGGCTGCTCATGGCGTTCCCCAGTTCGTAGAGAGATGCGACGAATCTACCAACATTTCGCGTTAGTTGCATCCCGGGAAAAAGCGGGTTTTTTGCTTTTCCCTGCTCGTGTCTTTATATTGATTTCAAAACAGCAATTCTTCGATGAAGGGGTCACCATGATCACAGGTCGGATGCAGATCACCGTGCCTCCGTTGTTCAGTTTCTGGCGCACAGTCTATAGCCACGGCTGGTGTTCACTTCCGCCATTTCACGTGAACAAGGAAGACAACACCCTGGCGCGTCTGGTTGAGCTGAAGGACGGAACTGCGGTCCTCTGCGTTCTTAGGGAGGGGGCCGGGGAAGTCCGCGTTGTCCTCAGGAGCCAGAAGGCGTTGTCTGCATTGCAGAGAGCTGAAATTCGAATCCAGCTTGCCGCGTGTCTTCGCCTCAATGAAGATCTCAGCGAGTTTTACAGAATCGCAGCCCGCCAGCCGGGCTGTCGCTGGATCCCGAAAGCCGGTGCAGGGCGGATGCTTCGCTCTCCGACAGTCTTTGAAGATGTCGTGAAGATGATCTGTACGACCAATTGCAGCTGGTCGCTGACCGAGGTCATGGTAGGAAATCTCACGGCCTTGCTCGGAAAGAACGCCGGCGATGGCATGTCGGCATTCCCGACCCCGCAAGCGGTCGCAGGAGTCTCGGAAGCGTTCTTGCGCAAGGAGGTCCGCTCAGGATACCGCTCGCCGTACCTTCTTGAGTTCGCGACTGCAGTTGCAGACGGGTCGATGGATGTCGAATCCTGGCGCTCGTCGACACTGACAACCAGCGAGCTTTTCGAACAGGTGAAGACGGTCAAAGGGATGGGGGATTACGCCGCCGGAAACATTCTGAAGCTTCTGGGACGATATGACTATCTCGGGCTGGATTCCTGGGTACGCGGCAAATACTACGAGCTTCATTCCAACGGCCGGAAGGTGAAGGACGCGACGATCGAAAAGCGGTACGCATCACTCGGAAAATGGAGAGGACTCTTCTTCTGGCTTGAGATGACGCGGTATTGGTACGACCACAAATTCCCATTCTGAAATGCTGCTCGATCTTCTCCATACAGCCGTTCGTCGAAGGTTCCGTGCGCTCGGGTTCCGGAGCTGCACGCTCGAATCGCGCGTCGGGCGTCTTCATTATCTTCTTCGGGATCACGCCGGCCCGGAGACAAGCCTGATTTTGGTTCACGGAATGGGGACCTCCTCGAGCACGTGGCTGAAGACGCTGCCGCTTCTCAAGAGGGATTATCGCATCATGGCGCTGGATCTGCCAGGCTTTGGATTCTCGACTGTGAGGAGCGCCGGTGGTTTTTGCACGCTGGAGGAGCACGTGGGAGCATTGACGGATGTACTTGATGCCGTCGAAGAAACACCGTTCATCCTGGTCGGGCATTCGTTCGGTGGCTGGGTCAGCGCGCTGTATGCCTCACGCCATCCTGAACGTGTGCGTCACCTTGTGCTTGTGGATACTGCGGGAGTGTACTACCGCGGAGTTGAAAGACTAAGGGATCTGTTCACGTTGAATTCAGTCAGCGACACCCGGCATCTTCTGAACAACCTTTGGTACCGGTATCCGTGGTACTTCAAACCCTTCGCCGGATCGATCTACCGTGAGCTGCGGCGTCGCGGAATGAACGAGCTTGTTGACTCGATTGACACCACTGGTTTTCTCGTGGAAGAACTTGCCCGGCTTACGATGCCGGTGAGCATCATCTGGGGACGGCAGGACACCGTGATCTCTCCGGAAAGCGTCAAGGTACTCACGAAATTCGTCCCTCACGCACGGGTTGAGTTCATCGGCCGCTGTGGGCATGTTCCGCAGCTCGAGAGGCCGGTGGAGTTTGTCTCCGTTCTTGAAACGATGCTGGGAGAGCAGAGCGATGAACTGGCTTGACCAAGTCCATGTGGAGTTGCAGCGTGCGGATGCTGCGAAACGGAGCGGTAATGCCGGAAGGCTGCGGACGTCAGCGCGCAGGGCGGTGGGAATAGCTCTCGCCGAACTTCAGCGAAGGATACCCGAAAAGAAGTATGGCCAGGATTTTATCGGTCAACTGAGGAGCTTTGCCGCTGATCTCTCTGTCCCTGAAGAAGCCCGGTTGGCGGCCGAGAGACTGCACACCCGGCTGTCGCCCCAATTTGAATCCCCATCCCTGAATCCAATCGATGATGCAAACATCGTCATCAGATTTGTTGTCGGGAAACTTGCCTGACAGTTACAGCCATTCTGCGGCCACATAATCATCAATGTCGTACCGGGTATTATCTTCAAACTCCTTGCGGGCAGATCCTGTTTTGTTCCTCCAGATGAGAGGAACTGCGACGGCGGTGGTCAGCAGCAGGAAACCGGTAAACAGTGCGAGTCCTTTCATAGAAATCTCTCAAATCATTGAATCTGTGCTTGGAAGCTCTGGGACGATAAGAAACAGTGGTTCGTTTCACCCCTGTCTTTGTTCAAGATGCGGAGAGAGACGAGTCAAGATTGTACGTCCAGTCACACAACCCAAAACAGATGGGGTGCTGAATTGAACGACCGGAGCGATGTTGTCATTCCTCGGTTTGATGACTTCATGAATCGGCTTTCAGGCAATGGCAATCCATATATGAAACAGTGTCGTATGACGCCTATCCTGCTTAAGCTATTCTGGGCTAAGGATTTAACCTTGACTTTCAGCACAGATGCGGATATATTAGCGCCGTGCGGTGAGGTGAGTGGCGAAGCGCATCATCCTAAATCAGCCATCTGCAGCCCGGCACACAACGAACTCCCGAAAACCGGTTATGGCATTGAGTTTCCTACAAAACGTCCCCATTTTTGCTGATCTCGAAGACCCCGAGCTGAAGAAGATTGAGAAGCTCGGCCTTCGGAAGAAATACAAGAAGGGCAATATTGTTGTCCTCGAAAAGGAAATGGGGGCAGCACTTTTTGTCATAGTATCGGGAAAAGTCAAAATCGTCCGTACAGACGAAGATGGTCGGGAGGTTATCCTTTCCATTTTCGGCCCTGGCGAGTTTTTCGGGGAAATGTCACTTCTCGACGGCCTTGCGCGATCGGCGAGTGTGGTTGCGCTGGCGAAGGCCGAGTTGTTCATGATTCACCGCCGCGATTTCTTGAAGTTGTTACATGAACATCCTCAGGTAGCTATCTCTCTCCTTGGTGAGCTCACGACGCGCCTCCGCAAGGCGGATACGCAGATCAAGAGCCTCTCACTCAAAGATGCCTCCGGCCGTGTCGCAAACGTCATCCTCATGCTCGCGGATGACATCGGCGTTTTCCGCAAAGGAAAAGTCGAGATCGACGAGTTGCCGCTTCAGCAGGACATGGCAAATATGGCCGGGACCTCACGCGAGACAGTCTCTCGTATGCTCCATCAATTTGTTCGGGAGGGGCATTTGCAGCTGGAGGGGAATAAATTGACGATCAACGATTACGACGAGTTTCGCAAGCAGTATCTCTGACAGCACCGTCACTCTGGGTTTTTCGCAGAGGACCCCTCCGCTCCGGGTTGGCAGGTGTTCGGGCGCTTCCGCTGGAAATCTCATATGTTGAACCTACAAAGTAAGAATTCATGTCGCAGCAGGTGGAGTCTGGGAACCAGGGAGACGTTCCTTCGTCATCCTTTTCCTCAGCAGGCCGCGCAGATCTGCACACACATACAATACACTCGGACGGCGCTCTCGTACCCTTTGATTTGATACAACGGGCCCATAGCGCAGGACTCGAAGTTCTCTCCATCACCGATCACGACAACATCGGTGCTCTCGATGAAGGTATCGAATGGGGAAAGAGCCTGGGCATGGAAGTGATCTCCGGCCTTGAGTTGAGTGTTTCTCTTGGTGAGAAAGATGTGCATGTTCTCGCGTATTTCATTGATCACCGGAATCAGGATCTTCTGGATTATCTGATCTTCTTCCGACGTGAGCGATTGAAGCGCGCTGAGCGGATGGTTCAGAAGCTGAACAAGATCAACGTACCGTTGAAGCTGGAAGCTGTGTTGGAGCAAGCCGGAATCGGGTCAGTGGGCCGACCTCATGTCGCGAATGCCCTCCTTGATGGAGGATTTGTCGGAGCGTACCACGAAGCCTTTGAGAAATACATCGGCAACAGTGGGCCCGCCTTCGAGAAGAAATACCAACTCAGTCCCGCCGATGCGTTCAAGCTGATCAACAAGGCGGGCGGATTGTCCTTTCTTGCGCATCCGGGCAAACACACCAGTGAATTGGATCTAGCGCAGTTGATCAAGAATGGGCTCGATGGGATAGAGGTTATCCATCCCGCCCATGACGAAAAACTGCGGGAATACTACAGGGGACTGGTCAATCATTACTTTTTGCTGGAGAGCGGCGGATCCGATTTCCATGGTGGCAAGAAGAATGATGATCATACGTTGGGTGTGTATTCAGTCCCGATGCACGTTGTTGAAACGATGCGGAGCAGGCTTTTCTCGTGACCACCAGGCGGACGAAGCGGGGGTCGACCACAGGCAGCGCGGTCGGCCGATCGAGCGCAGACTGAGAACAATCGATCCATGAATAGGTACGGTGTGTTGGCGTGTTTTGTGTTGATGACGGCCCCAGCGGTGCTCAGAGGACAACAGGCTCCGCTTGACCTGGGCCGCTGGCGGAATTTCACCGATATGAAAACAGTCCGCGCTGTCGCCTCCACGACAGATTCTCTCTGGGCTGCGACATCAGGCGGTCTCTTCCTTTTCAACCCCTCCTCAAACCTCTTTGCCAAGTTCACAAACTCCGAAGGACTGAGCTCCAATGATCTCACTGCCGTGACAGTGGATGGAACCGGACGTGTCTGGGTTGGCTCATCGGACGGGTATCTCAACGCGTATACCCCCGCGACGGGCCAGTGGACAGTGATCACGGCGATCAAGGAGTCCGATCGCGTTCAAAAGGCAATCCGTTCGCTCCTTGCGCGTGGCGACTCATTGTTCATAGCGACGGATTTTGGCATCACTGTTCTGCAATTGTCGCGGAAAGAATTCAAGGACACCTACGCGAACCTCGGATTCGCAACGCAATCGGGTGTCAACGATGTGAAAATCATCAAGAACCGTATCTGGGCTGCGACAGACCTTGGGATTTCCTCGGCACCGCTTGGCGCCCCCAACCTTTCATCTCCCACATCCTGGACGCCGTATGGTACGGCCAACGGCCTGCCGTCCAGCTCCTGCAGCGCAGTGACGAGCATACACGATACAATCGTGGCCGGAACATCCAACGGCCTGGCTGTTTTCACCGGGAGCGGTTTTCTCGCCGTCCCCGCGTTCAATGGAAAAGCCATTTCCGGTCTTCTGGTTCGTACGAATGATGTCGTTGTGCTCGCCAATGAAGCCTCCAGATTTGTGCTCATTTCGTATGCGGGCTTTTCTGCGCCAGCCGTGACGATCGCGACAAATACCGGTATGCAGGCAAACGCTTTTGCTGCACAGCCGTTGACATCAGTTGTTTGGGTAGGAACGTCGCTCAGTGGCCTGGCAAAATGGACGGGTGCCTGGGAATACAAAGTTCCGAACGCTCCGCGTTCCAACCTGTTCAGCAGCGTGATCGTCGATGACCGAGGCGTTCTCTGGGCGGCATCGGGCATCAGCGGGCGGGGCCAGGGTTTCTATCGATACGATCCGTACCTTCCGGACAACGCACGCTGGAAGAACTACACCATGGCAACCGATCCCGTGATGAAGAGCGATGACTACTACAAAGTCTCACCCGGCGCCAACAGTTCAGTCTGGGTCAGTTCGTGGGGATGGGGACTTGTGGAGGTTGCGAATGACACCATCCGGCGGCATCTCGATAATTCTTCCACACCCCCGCTTGCTGGATCTGTGCCGGCTGCTCCGACCTATGTTGTGATCGGAGGCGTGGGGGTCGATTCACAGGGAGACACCTGGCTCGTCGATCGGACTGCGGTCAACGGTAACCATCTCGTCCAACTAAAGGGAAACAACTCGGCCCTCTATCGAACGTCTCCTTCGGATGGAAAGTTCACAAACATTCTCATCGACCGAAACAATACGAAGTGGTTTGCAAACTCAGAACCGAGCGACAAACCGGCGAACGGACTGTACTATTTCAACGAAGACTCATCGGTAACCGGCACACGGGCGTTGGGCGGCTGGGGATGGGTGACCAGTTCGGATGGTCTGCCGAGCAGTATTGTGCTCTCCCTCGCGTTGGATCTCAACGGTGATGTCTGTGTCGGAACAGACCTGGGCATGGTGATTGTCGCCGATCCCCTCAACCCCCGGGGAAGCATTCTCCAGCGTATCCCGCTCCGCGGTCAGTCTATTCAGGCCATTGCGGTTGATGCGGTGAACAACAAATGGGTTGGGACCAAAGAGGGTGTTATTGTCGTGAATTCAGACGCGACGGCTGTTCTCGGACAATACACACTCCTGTCGACGAACGGCAAGCTCGTGGATGATGACATCCGATCTATCGCGTACGACCAGAAGCGGGGCATCATGTATTTCGGGACCGTCAAGGGGCTTTCGAGTCTTGAAATTGCCTCGGTGCAGGCGCAGAGAACGATATCCACGCTCGAAGTCGGTCCAAATCCGTATGTTGTTCCTTCCACATCGAGGCTGACCATCAAAGGTCTTTCGGCGGAAACATCTATCAAGATCCTGTCGACAAACGGCGAGCTTATGTCGCAGTTCAAGGCGCAGGGGGGCGGAAGAGCGTTTTGGGATGGTCGTGACACGGAGGGGAAGGTTGTCCCCAGCGGCATTTATTTCGTCGTGGCATTTTCAGATAATGGAAATCAATCAGGTACCGCGAAGGTAGCGGTTGTGAGGAGGTGATTCAAAGGAGGATGTGGGTGTGTTGATGCAACCCTGCTGTCCTGCAGCACTGAAGGTAGGATGGGCGGTTGGGGAGGAGAAGCAGAATTCGGAAAGTGAGATTGACCATCACGCGGAGAAATCCGAATGGCGAAGGTAGGAAGCTCGTAATTCGCAATTCGAACTTGAGTCTGCGGATACCATACTCTAACAGCAGTTCTTTTGAAGGGAGGTAGTACGACCTTGGAAAACACGTATAAAGACGAAATCTTCACGAAACGGGTGCGGGCCGGCAAGCGGACGTATTTCTTTGATGTGAAGTCCACGAAATCTGAGAAGGATTTCTACATCACCATTACCGAGAGCAAGCGCGTGGGGGAAGAGGAGTACGAGAAACACAAGATTTTCCTCTATAAAGAAGATTTCGAGAAATTCAGTGACGCATTGGATGAAACGGTCGATTACGTCCAGGGTAAGCTGCTCGTGCTTGCCGAACCGGGAAATGGCGAGCTTGTTGCAGAGAAGCAGGAATAATTGGTACGCATTTCTATTTGATAGACAAGAAAGCCCTGTTGCGCGCCGTGCAAGGGCTTTTTTGTTCTCTTGCTGACCAACAGAGGGTTCCCAGTTTTCGCTTGACTATGGGGCACCTTCTGGTTATATTTTTACCGCTTTTTTGCGAAAAACGGTCCAAATCCTTCGAAAACTTGAATATTTTCGAAATCCGGCCACTTTGTTCTGTGCCTATGTGATGCCGGAGATGGGGGAAGCGGTGAGCGTACTGAGAATCAACATTTCGAAACTCCCGGAAGGCGCTCACCAACGGTCTCTTCAGGCTACGCCTGAGGAACTTGGTCTGGATTCACGATTCTCTAAAGAAGTGATCGTTGAATCGACGCTTGAAAAGACGAGCCGTCAGCTCTACATCCGCACGGAATTCAAAACCGGGGGTGTTTTCACCTGTGATCGCTGCCTCGAGGAGTTCGAACACGAAATTTCATCCGGATTCAAGGTTTTGTTCGTGATGGATTCGAGCGGTGCAGAGAGTGACAATGAGGAAGTGCAAGTCATCACGCCTGACACGAACTACGTTGATCTGGGGGAAGATGTGAGGCAATACGCAGTGCTCGCACTTCCGCAAAAAGTGCTCTGCCGTGATGAATGTGCCGGTTTGTGCCCCACCTGCGGCACAAATCTCAACCGGGCTGCGTGCGAGTGTCGGAATGACGACATCGACTCGCCATGGTCCGGGCTTCAGAAAATAAAGAACTAGAAAATACACGTCTCTTCTTAGTCAGAGGTTCCATCAATGCCAAATCCAAAACGACGCCACTCAAAGACCCGCGGGCGTAAACGCCGCACACATTACAAGGCAACCGTGCCTGCAACAGCGGAATGCCCCAACTGCCATGAGCAGAAGCTGCAGCACAGGGCATGACCGAACTGCGGCTTTTACGATGGTCGTTCGATTATCATACCGAAAGAATCCTAAGTTACAGGAGAAGAGCTGATCATCCCGCCGCGTCATCGACGAGGCGGGATTTTGCCTCTGTAGGAGGTTGTGTACCGAGGATCAGCCCCGCGACCAGGAAGCACTGAAACCGTTCACTGCACAAAGAGCACGACACCATTGGCTCAACGACCGAGAATTGTACTGGATGCAATGGGAGGGGATTTCGCGCCCGCGAATGAAGTTGCCGGCGCGATCGAAGCTCTCCGCCAGAAAAGGGATGAATTTGAAGTCATCCTCGTCGGCAGGGAACCGCAGATTCGCGCGGAGCTTCAGCGCCACAAGGCGGATGGACTCGCGTGGTCGGTCGTGAATGCAGATGAAGTGATCACGATGGACGATGGACCGACCGCGGCCCTGAAACAGAAGAAGAATTCCTCTCTCGCTGTAGGTATGCAGCTCCACAAGGACGGACACGCGGAAGCATTCGCGAGCGTGGGGAACACCGGGGCGGTTCTTTCTGCCTCGACGCTCATACTGGGACGTATCAAGGGGATCAGCCGGCCTACCATCGCTGCGTTCTTTCCTACCGAACACGGTGTATGTCTCCTCGTTGATGCCGGCACAAACGTCGACTGCCGGGCGCAACAGCTGTATGAATTCGGAGTGATGGGGAGCTTGTACGCCAGCCGCGTCTTCAAGTACAACAACCCGACCGTGGCGTTGTTGAACGTGGGCGAGGAAAAGAGCAAGGGGACTGAAGTGGTGCAGGAGGCGTATGCCCTTCTCGAACGAAGCAGCCTGAACTTCATCGGAAACGTGGAAGGACGGGATATTCTCAGGGGAAAAGCAGACGTGGTGGTCTGCGATGGGTTCGTGGGCAATGTTGTTCTCAAGTTTGGTGAGAGTGTTCCCGGATTCCTGAAGAGCAAGTTGAAGCAGTACGCGTCCGGCAATCTGATTCGTACACTTCTCATCGGCGCTGCACGCGGTTCGCTACGGGCCTCGCTCAAGGACATGGACTATGAGGAGTTCGGCGGCATTCCGGTGCTCGGCGTCAACGGCGTCTCGCTGATCGGTCACGGGAGTTCGAGCCCGAAGGCTATCAAGAACATGCTTTTCAAGGCGGCGGAAGTCGCTCAGACTCACCTCAATACGTACATCGAAGAAGCGATGGCAATGGCGCCGAAGCCAGCAACACCTGCACAATAAGGGTTTTCATGATGAAACGACGGGCAACGATAACGGCTGTTGGTCACTATGCACCTCCGAAGGTTCTGACCAACGCCGAGCTCGAGAAGATGGTGGATACAAATGACGAATGGATCCGCACGCGTACGGGGATCTCGGAACGGCGCATCCTTGAACACGGAGCGACGTCGGATCTCGCCGTCGGGGCAATTCAAAACCTGCTGACGCACCGGAAGATCGAGGCAACCGAAATTGATGTCATCATTGTTGCCACGGTGACGCCGGACATGTTCTTTCCCTCGACAGCGTGCATAGTCCAGGACAAGATCGGCGCAAGCAACGCCTGGGGGTTCGATCTCTCCGGGGCATGCTCGGGTTTTCTGTATGCACTGGTCACAGGTTGTCAGTTCATTGAAAACGGCTCAGCGTCGAAGGTCCTCATTGTCGGGGCTGACAAAATGAGCAGCATCATTGACTACACCGACCGCAACACGTGCATTCTGTTTGGAGATGCCGGAGGAGCCGTGCTCCTCGAGCCGTCAGATGAGCCTGAGTTAGGTGTGCTCGACAGCCGTATGTATTCCGACGGATCGGGAGGGGCCTTTCTGTATATGAAAGGGGGCGGAAGCCTCAACCCGCCGACGCACGAGTCCATCGATCAGCGAATGCACTACATTTACCAGGACGGCAAAGCGGTATTCAAGGCGGCCGTCAGAGGCATGGCAGATGTTTCCGCAGAGATCATGCAGCGGAACAATCTCGTCGGCAGCGACGTAGCGTGGCTCGTGCCTCACCAGGCAAACCTCAGGATCATCGACGCCACCGCTGACCGGATGGGACTCTCGCGTGAAAAAGTGATGATCAACATCGATCGGTACGGCAATACGACAGCCGCGACAATTCCGCTCTGCATCTCAGAGTGGTGGCTTGACGGGAGATTGAAGAGAGGACAGAATATCGTACTCGCGAGTTTTGGTGCCGGTTACACCTGGGGGGCGGTGCTTGTGAAGTGGTCACTTGAGAACCCACGATAATCAGAATGTCCTCATGGGCGTGACAGCATTCTTGTTTCCGGGTCAGGGTTCTCAGTATGTAGGAATGGGAAAAGACCTGTACGAGCAGAACGGCGAGGCGAAGTCGCTCTTCGACCAGGCCGATGCGATACTCGGTTTTCCGTTGACGAGAATCTGTTTTGAAGGACCGGAGGAAGAACTCAGACAGACGAAGAACACGCAGCCTGCAATTTTTCTTCACAGCATGGTTGTCGCCCGTCTCTTGCGACGAACGCAGGGGGCGATGGCAGCCGGTCATTCTCTTGGTGAATACTCAGCTCTTGTCTACGCGGGAGCATTGACATTTGAAGATGCCTTACGGCTTGTCAGACTCCGCGGTGAGTTGATGCAGCAAGCGGGGGTGGAACAACCTGGAACTATGGCGGCGGTTGTAGGTTTGGAGCCGGATGTTGTCGGCGCGGTCTGTTGCTCGGCCTGGGAAGCGGGTATTGTCCAGGCGGCGAATTTCAATTCCCCCGGCCAGATAGTGATTTCCGGATCAGTGCCGGGAGTGCGCAAGGCGATGGAGCTCGCCAAAGCGCGCGGCGCGAAGCTGGTCAAGGAACTCCCGGTGAGCGGGGCTTTTCACTCGCCACTCATGGAATCTGCGAAAGGGGGACTGTGGTCAGCTCTCGAGAAAACGGCAATTCGTGACGCTGCAATCCCTGTGTATGCCAATGTCACGGCGAAGCCCGTGCGGAAGGCGGATGAGATCCGGCAATTGCTCAATGAACAGCTGACGAGCCCGGTTCGGTGGGAAGAAACAGTGAAAAACATGGCAGCGGATGGGGCTTCAACCTTTGTTGAAATCGGTCCGGGCAAGGTGTTGCAGGGGCTCGTAAAACGCATCGTGCCGGCTGCCGCGACGATCGGTGTCGAGAAGGTCGCCGATATCGCTGGATAGACGGTGGAATTATTAGTAGAATAGAACCTATGAAAAGACTTCAGGACAAGGTGGCGCTGGTGACCGGCGGATCCCGAGGGATCGGAAAAGCAATAGCCCTCATGCTGGCGGAGGAAGGGGCGCACGTTGCCTTCACATACCGGAGCGCTGGTGCCGCGGCGGAATCTGTGGTGAAGGAAATTGAGGCAAAGGGTAGAAAGGGTGTCGGCTACCAGTCTGACGTCAAGAGCTTCGATGATGCACAAAAGGTTATTGAAGCCATCGTAAAGGAATTTCAGCGTTTGGATATCCTGGTCAACAATGCCGGGGTTACAAAAGACACGTTGCTGATGCGCATGAGCGAGCAGGATTGGGACGAGGTGATCGATACCAATTTGAAGGGTGCGTTCAACTTCTGCAAGGCGGCATGCCGCCAAATGATGGGCCAGCGCGAGGGGAAAATCATCAACATCAGCTCCATCGCGGGCGTGATCGGAAATCCCGGGCAGACGAACTATTCCGCCTCGAAAGCGGGGCTTCTGGGGCTGACAAAAACCCTTGCTAAAGAGCTGGCTTCTCGCAACATTCAGGTCAATGCCGTTGCGCCCGGTTTTGTTGATACGGACATGACCGAGAAGTTGACGCCGCAGCAGAAGGAAGCGCTCCTCGCCATGGTTCCGATGAAACGGACGGCCAAGCCCGAGGAAATAGCGAGTGTCGTGACATTTCTTGCATCACCTGCAGCGAGCTACATGACCGGGCAGGTGTTGTGCGTCGATGGCGGACTTGTAATGTAACATACTTCAGACCACTTCATCATATATCATTTTCTGAAAGGAGTACTCCCATGGCAGATGTCGAGAAGAAGGTAAAAGAAATCATCGTCTCCAAGCTCGGCGTTGACGAGGCGCAGATTACCCTCGAGGCGTCCTTCACGAACGATCTCGGAGCGGATTCTCTCGATACAGTCGAGCTTGTGATGGAATTTGAGAAAGCGTTCAATGTTCAGATCCCGGACGAAGATGCGGAGAAAATCTCCACCGTCGGCGACGCGGTCAGCTATCTCAAGGCCAAAGTAGTATAAGCACTCTTAACTATTGTAGTGCTCTGCAGGCGGCGGGCACGTGTCCGCGCGTCGTGTTGAGCAGGCTGTCCTGCGCTCCTCCGAAACGAAGGTAGACAACCATGGCGTTTACAGACCCAAAGCGAAGAGTCGTCGTTACCGGTATGGGAGCGATCACGCCCCTCGGTCTCTCTGTGGAAGAACTCTGGAAGAATCTTCTGGCAGGCAAGAGCGGTGCCGGTCCGATCACGTACTTCGACGCGTCGAACTACGATACAAAGTTCGCATGTGAAGTGAAGGGATTCGATCCGATGAAGTACATGGATCGGAAGCTCGCTCAGCGAACGGATCTGTTCACGCAATTCGCCCTGTACGCTGCTGAGGCAGCTCTCAACGATTCGGGTCTGAAGCTTGAGACCGAAGATCGTGAGAGGATCGGTGTGGTTGTCGGATCCGGCATCGGGGGGATGTGGACCTACCAGAAGGCGATGGAGACCTTGTTTGAGACCAAGGGACCGCATAGAATCAGTCCGTTCTTCATTCCCATGATGATCTCCGATATCGCTCCGGGACGAATCTCGATGCGGTATGGGCTCAAGGGACCGAACTATGCGACGACATCGGCTTGTGCGACATCCTCGCATGCGATCGGCGATGCGTTCATCCTCATTCAGCGGGGTGATGCAGACATGATGGTCACGGGAGGCGCTGAGGGCACGATCTGCCCAATGGGTATAGGCGGATTCAACGCGATGAAGGCTCTCTCGGTACGCAATGATGCCCCGGAGAAGGCCAGCCGTCCGTTCGATCTCAACCGTGACGGTTTTGTGATGGGGGAGGGATCCGGGATTCTTGTGCTGGAGGAGCTTGGCCGCGCCGTTCAACGCGGAGCAAAAATCTACGCGGAACTGGGAGGCATTGGGTTCACAGCCGATGCACATCACATCACGGAGCCGGCCCCCGGTGGTGAAGGGGCTGTCCGATCGATGAGGCAGGCGATCCGGGATGCAGGCGTGAGTCCGGACGAAGTTGACTACATCAACACGCATGGCACGTCGACGCCGGTCGGCGACAAGAATGAAACAGCAGCGATCAAGACTGTGTTCGGTGAGCGCGCCCGTTCGATGGCGATAAACTCGACCAAGTCGTTGATCGGGCACCTCCTCGGTGCCGCCGGAGCCGTCGAAGCTATTGCGACAATCATGTCTATTTGTGAAAGTAGAGTCCATCCGACAATCAACTACGAGACCCCCGACCCCGAATGTGACCTGAACTACATCCCGAATGTTGCCCGGGACTGGTCCATCAATGTCGCGATCAGCAACACCTTCGGGTTTGGCGGTCACAACGCTTCGTTACTCTTCAAGAAGTACCAGGCTTAGCGTCGTGAGGTGGCGGATGAGTTGGAGTCTTGTGTGCTTAAGGCACTCGGAAATCTGTTTCGCTGGTTTCTCCCCCGTGGAAGTCGTACCCCTCACCCCGGACCGAACGCAGACACACTAGCCTCGGCGTTCAGAGAGAGGAAGTTCGACTCGGCACGATTTGAACAGCTCATCGGGTATCACCCGAAGAATTGGGCTGTTTTCTATGAATCCCTCCTGCATCGATCCTATCTGCAATATCTCGGACAGAACGTACAATCGAACGAAAGGCTGGAGTTTCTCGGGGATGCAATCCTGAATTCACTCGTGGCGGATTACCTCTACTGCCGCTATCCTTCGTTGGAAGAGGGCGACCTGACGAAAATCCGATCCCGTCTCGTCAACCGGAAAGCCCTGGCCCTTCGGGCAAAGGAACTTCATCTCTCCGATTACATGCTGCTCAGCTCCAGTGCGCTTCAATCAGTCGACAGTGGTTCGGATTCCATACTTGCCGACGCGTTTGAGGCAGTCATCGGCGCACTGTATCTTGACGGGGGACTGAACGCCGCCCGGACGTTTGTGTTGGGCGTGCTCCTGTCCCACACCGGGATTCTGAGCTCGGCGTTGACGGACGACAACTACAAGAGCGCCCTCCTGGAATATGCCCAGGGGCGTTCCATGGGTGTGCCTCGTTATGCTGTCGTGAAAGAGGATGGCCCGGATCACGACCGCCGCTTTACGGTGGAAGTATTCCTGGGGTCGGAGAGCCTCGGCGTCGGAATTGGCCGCAGCAAAAAAGACGCAGAGCAGGCGGCAGCCGCCCAGGGACTGGAACATATCAACAACACTCAACCAGTAATAACTGAAACCCGATTATGAAACAGCTACTTTTTGATGACGCAGATTTTGTTTCACGTCATATCGGGCCGCGGGATGCGGATGTCGAATCGATGCTTCGGACGATCGGAACCGGTTCCCTCGACCAACTGATTGACGAGACGATTCCGCAAACCATCCGGCTGACCTCCGAACCCGGCATTGCAGCCCCCGTCAGTGAATTCGCCTTCATCGATACTCTTCGGACTCTGGCGCGGAAGAACAAAGTCCTGAAATCCTATCTGGGCCAGGGATACTACGGATGCATCACGCCGGCAGTCATTCAGCGGAACATTTTTGAAAATGCGGGATGGTACACACAGTATACTCCGTACCAACCCGAAATCTCCCAGGGGAGGCTGGAAGCGCTCCTGAATTTCCAGTCGATGGTGATGGACATGACGGGTATGGAAGTGGCGAACGCCTCGTTGCTCGACGAGGGAACTGCCGCCGCGGAAGCGATGGCCATGCTCTTTGGCATCGTCAACAAGAAGACCAATGGTTCTCCCGCGTGTAAATTCTTTGTGTCGGACGAGTGCTTCGCACAGACACTTGCCGTCATCAAGACGCGCGCATCTGCTGTCGGTATCGAGGTGGTCGTCGGAGATTTCCGGAAAGCGGCACTTGATGCGTCGTACTTCGCCGCCATCGTGCAATACCCCACACAAGACGGGGCCGCATATGATTACAGGGAGTTCATCCAGGCCGCTCACGCCTCGGGCGTACTGGTCGTTGTCGCCTCCGATCTCATGAGCCTTGCCCTGCTCACGCCCCCGGGAGAATGCGGTGCCGATGTGGTGGTCGGGAATTCGCAGCGGTTTGGGGTGCCGTTGGGTTATGGCGGCCCGCACGCAGGTTTCTTCGCCACGAAGAACGAGTATATCCGGACCATGCCGGGAAGAATCATCGGTGTCTCCGTCGATGCGCAGAATAACAGGGCGTATCGCATGACACTCCAGACACGAGAGCAGCACATCCGACGAGAGAAAGCGACTTCGAACATTTGTACTGCCCAGGCGCTTCTGGCCATCATGGCGGGAATGTACGCTGTCTATCACGGGCCCGAGGGAATCCGGAGAATTGCCACGCGCATCAGGGCGTATGCCGAAGTCCTCGAGCAGGAACTTCAAACCCTGGGATTTGCCCAGCTCAATGAGGAGTATTTCGACACGCTCAAGTTTGCAGCGCCGGACGCTGTGACGGCCACGAAGGTGCATCAGGAGGCGGTGAAGGCCGGCTATAATTTCCGGGTGATCGATCCACTGCACATCGGAATTTCAATCGACGAGACAACGAACGACAGGGACATCGAATCGGTTCTCGGGATCTTCGCGCAGGCGAAGGGTGTCAATCCCCAACCGCTGAATGTGAAGCAGAAGTACGGTTCCATGGTGGTGGATCTGGCGGACCCGTTCAAACGCAAGAGCCCCTATCTGCAGCACCCTGTGTTCAACAGCTACCATTCTGAAACCGAGATGATGCGGTACATCAAGGGTCTCGAGAATCGGGATCTCTCGCTCGCATACTCGATGATTCCGCTTGGATCGTGCACGATGAAGCTGAACGCGGCAACGGAGCTCATGCCGGTCAGCTGGCCTGAGTTCGCCCAACTCCATCCATTTGCCCCGATCGAACAGGCAGAAGGGTACCGGCAGGTTTTCTCCGATCTGGAGAAGGACCTGTGCACTATGACGGGGCTTGCTGCAGCGTCTCTGCAGCCCAATTCGGGGGCGCAGGGGGAATTCAGCGGCTTGATGGTTATCAGGGCGTTTCATCAGGACCGCGGCCAGGGACATCGGAATGTAGCTCTTATCCCGTCGTCCGCTCATGGCACAAACCCGGCGAGCGCGGTGATGGCCGGATTCAAGGTTGTGGTTGTCGGCTGCGATGATCAGGGGAATATCGATCTCGGAGATCTTCGTGCGAAAGCGACTGCTCACAAGGAATCGCTCGGAGCGCTGCTCGTGACCTACCCGTCGACGCATGGCGTTTTCGAGGAGGAGATCAAACAAATCTGCGCCATCGTACACGAGAACGGTGGGCAGGTCTATATGGACGGCGCAAACCTCAATGCGCAGGTTGGACTCACAAGTCCGGGCGTCATCGGAGCGGATGTGTGTCACATCAATCTTCACAAGACATTTGGCATTCCGCACGGCGGCGGCGGACCGGGGATGGGACCCATCTGCGTTGCGCAGCACCTCGCTCCGTTCCTGCCGGGTCATCCCGTTGTGAAGGTCGGAGGATCGAAAGCAATCCATGCCGTTTCTTCCGCCCCGTGGGGAAGTCCGAGCATTCTGCTCATTTCCTATGCATACATCAAGATGCTCGGGCCCAAGGGAGTGACAGCCGCCACGAAGTTCGCGATTCTCAACGCCAATTATCTGAAAGCGCGGTTGCAGGAACACTATGCGGTGTTGTACCAGGGGAAGAATGGGCGTGTAGGACACGAATTCATTCTGAATATGAAGCAGTTCAAAGAGCAGGCGGGCGTCGAAGTCGAAGACATCGCCAAGAGACTCATGGACTACGGGTTCCACGCTCCGACCGTTTCCTTCCCTGTGCACGATACTCTGATGATCGAGCCGACGGAGAGCGAGTCAAAAGCAGAACTCGACCGGTTTGCCGAGGCGTTGATTTCGATCAGGAAGGAAATCCAGGAGGTCATTGACGGGAACGCGGACCGTTCTGACAACGTTTTGAAGAATGCCCCCCACACGGCGGCGGTTGTTGTCTCGGATCAGTGGACGCATGCGTACCCGAGGACGAAAGCTGCATTCCCCCTGTCGTATCTCGTGGGACGGAAATTCTGGCCTGCAGTGGGACGTATCAACAACACATACGGGGACCGGAACATCATCTGTTCATGTCCGCCGATTCAGGAGTATGCTGAGGCCGGAGAGTAGCAAAGCGTACGAGGGCGAGATGCTGATTGACGATGACGGCACGATTGAGAGTATCCTCCGCACAGCGAAGACGATCGCGGTGGTCGGTGCCTCGCCCAAGCCGTGGCGCGACAGCGGGAGTATCGCCCAGTTTCTGGCGGGGCGGGGGTATGCCGTTCTTCCTGTGAATCCCGCATACAGTGATGTCCTGGGCATGAAATGCCACCCCGATCTTACGTCCACGCACATGAAGATTGACATCGTCAACATATTCCGTAAGCCTGAGGAAGTTCTTCCTGTCATCGACGAGGCAATCGCGATCGGTGCAACGACGGTGTGGATGCAGTACGACGTGGTCAATGAGGAAGCAGCGCGGCGTGCCGGGGATGCAGGGTTGAACGTGATCATGGACCGATGCATAGCCGTTGAACACCGCCGGTTGATCAGGTGAGCGGAAAAGTCCCGATGAAAAACCCTTCCACTGAATCTGGAGGGGTTTTTCGCGTCCGGACTTCAGACCAGGAGATTCCAGTATCGTTGAGATAGCTGACATAGTGAACAACAAGGCATACTATTGGTTGGTGTTGATCCTCGGTCTCGTGGTGTGCGCCGGTGCGACAGCGCGACCGTCTGTGGACTCTCTTGTCGTGTCTAAGATTATCGTTGCCGGAAATGAAACCACGCAGGAATACGTCATTCTTCGCGAGATGAGCCAGAAGGTTGGTGCTCCTCTGGACACAGCGGCCTTGGAGCGCGACAAGAAGCAGGTATACAGCCTTCAGCTTTTCAACAAAGTCGATATTGGTTACGCTGTCGATGGCAACCAGGCAACGGTTACCGTCCGGGTCTCCGAGCGCTGGTACATTTTTCCGATACCCGTTGTCGGGTTCAAATACCGGGACCTCGAGAAGATGTTCTACGGACTTTCCCTCATTCATCAGAACTTCCGGGGGCGCAATGAGAAAATCATGGCGTCGGCGGTGTTCGGATATGACGGGTGGTTCAACCTCGCGTACCAGAATCCCAAATTGACTTCCGAAGGCGACGTCTTCCTGCGTACTGAAGCCGGGTTCCATCACGTGAGGAACCAGAATACCGACCAGGGAGAGTACGATCAAAAAGTGTCGGCCGGGAGCCTGACGCTCGGCCGGCGGTACGGTTTGTATCTGAACGTTCTGGGTTTCGCCCGCTTCGACATGTGGGATGTCTCCGACCCGAAGCAGAGCCGAACAGTCTCCCCAAACGGAATCGACCGCTTCATCACGATCGGCTCATCCGTACAGTATGACATGCGGGACATTCGTGAATACGCCACCTCTGGTGTCTATGCAATGTTCTCGGTGACGAAGTACGGCCTCGGGGAGTCGGATGTCAATCTCCTGAGATACGGAACCGATCTTCGGGGCTACCAGTTGTTGGCGGGAGACGTTGCTCTGTGTGGACGGGCCTTTGGGAGCTTTCTGAGTGGCGGAGTCTCTCCATCCTATCTTCACGCATATTTTGGATACTTCGATCGTGTCAGGGGTTACTATAAGACGGTGCTCGAGGGGGACGACATTCTCGGTGGGAGTGCAGAACTGCGAATACCGATTCTCAAGCCACGGTATACAACAGTTTCGATCCCATATCTTCCCCCTGAGTTCAGCGTCTGGCGATATGGTTTGTATGCCGGCCTCTTTGCCGACGGCGGAACGACCTGGTTGCGCGCTGACAGAGTATTCAGCAACCCGTGGTATGCCGGCTATGGAGCCGGCCTCCATTTCCTCCTGCCGTACAGTCTTGTTCTGCGTACGGAATACGCATTCAACCAGCATGGGAGAGGCGAGTTTGTGCTAGGATTCGGCGCCTCATTTTAACTTATGGATTACTTCTTCGTTGAACCAAAGGATGTTCATGGACGCGTCGCACTTCTCCGCGGAGACGAGTTCAAGCATCTTGCGCGAGTGTTGAGAAAAAAGGCGGGGGAGCGGATCATGCTGGTCGACGGGGAAGATCACGCGTTCGAAGCCGTGATTCACTCCATCGACGACTCGCACGCAGAATGCGAAATCCTCGATGTGAAGCAGAGATTTAACGAACCAAGGATCGATGTTACGCTGGCGGTCTCTCTGCTTCGGAACCCGGCCCGCTTCGATTTCCTCGTGGAAAAAGTGACAGAGCTTGGTGTGCGTGCTATCGTTCCGCTGTTGTGCGATAGGACAGTTCCCCGCAGCGAGAAACATGCACGCTTCGAGAAAATAGCCCTTTCCGCAATGAAACAATGCGGGCGGTCATTCCTGCCGAAAATACATCCGCTTTCATCCCTTGCGTCGGTTCTCGATCGTGCGGAAGATCATGCATTGCGGCTTATCCCGCACGAAAAGACCGAGCAATCGCACTTCATCGGCTCTGTCCTGCAGCATCATGCACAGGCGACATCTGCCCTCATTGTCATCGGACCGGAAGGGGGATTCACAGTGGAGGAGATGGAGCTCGCGAATGCAAAGGGGTTGGTACCGATTTCACTCGGGCCGCGCCGCCTGCGTGCGGAAACCGCGGCGATCTCCGCAGTGAATTGGGTGATGGGGAGCTGGTAGGTGGAGTCGTCGGACAGAAGAACGATCTGAGTGTTCCAGAACTCAATTCCCGCGTATTGACTGATCCACTGCGGAAAGGACATCGCGAGTCCCGTTTTCGACGTTCGCCATGATCCCTTTGTATTGCTCCGAGATCTGCTGAACAAACCCTGCGTCAGTCAATCCCCCAAGGTTGATACGAACATTGAGCGCCGCTCCGGCACAGCCTGCACGCAGCATGAGTGCTGCGACGCCGGCGTCGGAGGCCGAATTTTTGTTTCCATTCTGCGCAACAGTCAGCACGAAGCCCATCACCTGTTCGCACACGTTCATGACCTGCAACGGAATCAACGTCGCCGATTTCGTCGCTTCCTGAATTGCCGCTGTTCGTACCGCCTGTTCCTGTTCTGTCACTTTGGGCAGCCCGTATGCCGTCATCACGGCATTGAACGCCTCGGTGTCCCGGTCGATGAGAATCGTGAGTTCTTTTCTCATTGCTTCGGTGTGCTGAAGCACTGCCGCCATCTCGTCTTGCACGTCGGCATATTTCTTCTTCCCGATTGTCAGATTGCATACCATCGAGGCAAGCGCCGCGCCGGCGGCACCGGCGAGGGCTGCGACACTCCCGCCGCCTGGGGCGGGTGAATTCGATGCAAGTTCATCGAGGAATTGTGTTACGGTTTTTTCGGTCAACATGCGTTCTCCTGTCGACAGATCCGGCCTCCTGCGAAGGAGGGCTCAGAGCATATACTCGATGATCTTTTTGCCTGGGTCGAACGGCTCGAGCTGGCTCAAGCCAAGTTTCTGTATGGCACAATCGACGAGCTCGTTCTCCGAGAGTTCACGGTTCTTCGCGTCGCCGGCCTGGAAGTAGCGCCCCGCCATCAGGAGTGCGTTCATCGGCGTTAAGCCGATAATCTCGCTTCCTGTAACATCGGCCCCCAGGGAACGTGCCTGTTTCCTCACTTCTTCGAACGCCGCATGAGGAGACGTGGTTTCATAGTCAGTGAGGTTGATCGAAACCTGCGCGATATGGAACCGTTCGAGAAACACACCCATGGCTTTCACTGCCTTCAGTGTGCCCGGCACTTTGACGCTTTCCCCCTTCTCGTTTTTTACGATTTCGCCCGCAGCGTTTTTGAGCGGCCTTCCGCTTTCTCTTATCCGGAGTGCGATCTCCTGCGCAATATTCGCATCCGGGGTATTCAGATTCACATTGTAGGCGATGAGGAATTTCCTGGCTCCGGTCACCGTAGCGCCCGATTGCGCGTTGAACTGTGTGCCGCCGTAGTCCGGTGTCCAGGCCGGGTCCTTCAGCTTTTTCTCCAGCCCCTCGTACTCTCCTTTTCGGATCGTCGCGAGATTCCTTCGTTCGGGTGTTCTCGCCGCAGACTCGTACAGAAAAATCGGAATCTTGAGGTCCTGCGAGACTCGTCTGCCGTACTCGTTGGCCAGGTTGACACATTCATCCATGGTCACATTGGACACGGGCACAAACGGAACGACGTCCGCGGCTCCGATTCTCGGATGTTCCCCCTTATGAGAGCGCATGTCGATCAATCGCGCAGCTGCTTTTGTTGCCTGGTACGCTGCTTCGACGACGGCATCGGGTGCACCGACAAATGTCACAACAGTTCGATTGTAGTCTTTGTCGGGCTCAACATTCAAGAGCGTGACGCGATCGACTGCGCGGATGCTCGCCGCAACCGCTTCGATCGTTTCTTTGTTACGCCCCTCGCTGAAATTTGGAACGCACTCAACTATTTTCTTCATGAGAATTCGAGAATTGTTCCATTCTTGATGATTTTTGCAGCCAGATTCGTTCCGAAGTGATAGGCAAGATAGCGATAGTTGGGGATTTCGTAAAGAATAATGTCCGCACGTTTCCCGATTTCGAGGCTTCCAACCTGGTCCGAAATCCCCATCGCGGCGGCTCCATTGAGCGTAACAGCTGTAATTGCCTCCTCGGGGGTCATGGACATCTGTGTGCACGCGATGGTCATCATCAGCGGCATGGAGAATGACATGCACGATCCCGGGTTGAAATCGGAGGCGATTGCCACCGGAACCCCCGCGTCGATGAGCTTTCTCGCGGGAGCGTAAGGATTTCTGAGGAAGAAGGAAACGCCGGGGAGCAGGACGGCAACCGTGCGGCTGCCGCGAAACGCTGCGATGGCATCATCCGAGACGTGCTCAAGATGGTCTACCGAGAGCGCCTGAAGTTCGGTCGCCAGCTGCGTTCCGCCGATCGAGTTGAATTCATCGGAATGAAGCTTCAGGCCAAGGCCATGGCCCCTGGCGTGCTCGAGAATCCTCCTCGACTCCTCCAGGGAAAAGTAACCCACTTCGCAAAACACATCGCAGAAGTGAGCCAACTTCCGTTTGGCAATGTGCGGCATCATCCGATTGCAGAGAAGGTCGATATACTCATTGCGCCGTTCTCTGAACTCCGGAGGCACGGCGTGCGCGCCGAGGAAGGTCGAGCGGATTGTTATGAGATGCTCATCGGCAAGTTCCGTAATCGCCTCCAGCATCTTGATCTCTCCATCTTCGCTGAGGGCGTATCCGGACTTTATTTCAACAGCTGTAGTCCCTTGCTTCATCATTTCATCGAGATGCTTGCTCGCCGCCTTCTTCAGCTCCTTCTTTGTTGCCGCACGAGTGGCCATGACGCTGCTGAGAATCCCGCCCCCCTGCGCTGCGATGTCCTGGTAGGTTTTTCCTTCTGCGCGCATCGCAAACTCGTTCTCCCGGCTGCCGCCGAAGACCGCATGCGTATGCGAATCTACGAAACCTGGGAGGGCCACATACGAGGAGCCGTCAAGCGTGTCCGCGTCGGGTTCCAGCGTGTTGGTGAAATCCGCTGCGCTGCCGATCCATGTGATCACGCCATTCTCGACGAGCACGGAAGCATTCTCGATGACGCCGAGGTCACGCATATCGGTCCCCGTCTTGCAGGGTCTTCCTTCGCTTCGAACCGTGACGAGTTGTCTGAGGTTGCTTATCAAGAGCTGCATGGTGTCCAGCTATCAGGTTGTTGTCGGTTTCTGTGCATGAATCCAGACATAGGCGCCTTTGGCAACGTGGAGGCGTACGATGAAGTCATCCAACGATTTGAGCAGTCGCGCCATCGGATGCCGCAGAGATGGGAACATTCTGATCTTTGCGACCAGGTAGAACCAGAATGGGCAGAACGTCCGCTGTTCGAGAATGGTGAAACGATCTCCAATCTCATGAAGCATCGAAGATTGTGTAATCTCTTCGAAGGGGGAATCGTGGTGGAGCGTGCCTGATGCCGAGTCCTCGAGAGATGCACGCTTTGTCTTTTCTGAGGCAAGGAATGCTCCGAAACGTTTCCGCAACCCCCATTTTGTTCGGTACGGTTGGTACGTCGGAAGCACGGCGTAAAGAAATCCTGCCACGAGCCGGCGGAACACTCCCATCCCGATGTAGTCTATGACGAGGAAGCGCCCTCCGGGTCGGAGCGAATCGTTCACTTCGCCGCACAACCTGTCGAGTGTCAGGATATGGTGCAAGGAGTCGTGTGCCACGACGCAATCGAATTCTCCGCGATGCAATTCCATCGTATTGAGATCCCCGATCACGAAAGTCGGAGCATTCTGGAGACGAACCTTCACGGCTTTCGCGCGCGCTCGCGCTATCCGCTCCGGGCTCAAATCGATACCGGTGACCTGCATGCCCCGGGAGGCAAGTTCGAGGGTCAGGTTCCCTTCCCCGCATCCGAGTTCAAGGATCCGCGGGCCAAAGGCAACCGCGGTCTCCACAAGATGTCGGTATTCGGCACCGAAGAAAATGTCAAAAAGGACCGAATCGTGCCAGATTTGAGGGTTTTTTGGGTCCTTTCGGACCTCACCCCAGTGCCGGGCTTCCTGGGCGATCAGTTTGCTGTATTTCTGGGAATCCATCTCAAGCTCAGCCGGGGGCGCGTTGGTGAAAAAACAAGGCACGTTTGTGCGAGGCAAGAAACAAAGAAGTGCCTAAAGAATCAAGCAACGGGGCTCGGTTTCACGGGCGACGGCAATTCGGGCGACTCGAATCCCGGACAGGCGAAGACCGGAAGCCGCGGGTATCGTGCGTAGCGGCTGTCCGTTTTCGATCGCTCGCAAAACGTAAACGTGCTTCCGCGTGAGCTCGTGATGCTGGAAGCGTGGCGGCATTCGGCACACAGCCCGATATCAGAATATTCTTCAGTCGGCAGCATGATGGATTGGCGCGGACTACCGCGAAGCCTGTTCTTTGGAGTGTTTGAGATGGTGGGGGAGCAGTGTCGAATAGATGACCCGATGGATCGGTGTCGGAACGCCGAGCTGTTCACCGAGTCGAACAATCGTTCCGTTGAGCGCTTCGATTTCCATCGGCTTTCCTGCAACGAGATCGAAGTACATTGACGACCGGGTATCATCGCTGAATCGTTTCAATCCCTCCAGCACGCGAGCTTCATCCACCGGTTCGACATCGACACCGAGCTTCCAGGCAACCGATTGAACCTCTCGCATCGCATCGAACATCAGGCCTACCGTTCGCTGGTTGTCCAGGATTTCTCCGTGTGTCAGCCGGGACAATGCCGTCAGCGACCCCATCGACGCGATGAAGATCAGCTTTCTCCAGAGCTCCTTCGTGATGTCGTCCTGCAGCTGCGACTTGATACCGGCGCGGAGCATCGTTTCGTGAACAGCTTGGGCGTGAGCATTCGCTTTTCGCTCCTGCGGCCCGAAGACGATTCGCTGGAAACCTCCGACTTCAGTGATCTCGCCAGGAGCGGAGATCCGGGAGGAAATGTATGCGACCCCGCCGTAGACGTCTCCCCGTGTGATAGTCTTCCTGATCTTCTCTTCGTTGTCGATTCCGTTCTGGAGAGGTATGATAAGCGAGTCATCACGCAGGATCGGCGAGAGCTGACGCGCTGCCGACTCCGTATCGTACGACTTGACGCAGAAGAGGACGACGTCAGCCGCGCCGATCGAATGAACCTCGTCGGTCATTTTCCCCGGTGGGACGGTGAACGTCCCGACAGTCGATGTGATCTGAAGCCCGCGCCGTTTCATGGCGTCGAGATGACTGCCGCGGGCGATGAACCAGACGTCTTCGCCTGCCAGGGCAAGCCGCGCTCCAAAATATCCGCCAATACCACCTGTGCCCAAGATGACGAAACGCATGTCCGGGTTTCCGTTTCTGACGTTAGAGAGATGGTTTCTGTTGAGACAATCTGAAACTGATTGATGACAGGGCGCTCATCGTCCTTTTCAATTGGTCATCGAGGTTATTGAGGAACTGCGCTATTGTGGCGAAGTCCGCCTTTTGAGAGTGTTCCTCTATTGCCCGTGCAACAGCTGCCAGGTCAGCTGCACCGACGTTCAGGCACGCGCCTTTCAGCGAGTGCGCTGCGTAATGCAATGTGTCCCGATCTCTTCTTTCAAGCGAGTCCAGGATGGAAGCGTGAAGTCGTTGAAACAGAGGCGCATAGGAGTCGATCAAATCGAGAATAAAGCCCGGCTCCGTGCCAAGGCCTAATTGCCGGATGCGTTCAAGTACGGCCTGTTCGAGTTGGTCGGAATCAGATCGGGGTGGCGTCTGCATGGCGTCCTTCGTTGTACGGCTTGTCAACAAAGAAGTGCATCAACCCGGCTGAAGCGCCGCGACCGTGCCGGACTTGAGGTCTTCAGCCGGATGAAGATCCTTTGGAGAGCTTGATTCTGACAGCTTCGAGTGAGGCCAACGTCCTTTCCAAACACTCATCGAGTGTTGTCAGTTGTTGCGCGGCGGTCGTCAGATCCTTGTTTACGGCACAATCTTCAATTGTCCGGGACACGGCGGCCAGTTCGTTCGCGCCAATATTCAGGCATGCACCCTTGAGTGAGTGAGCAGCATGGTGCACATTTCTTACATTTTGTGTTGAACACCCATCCCGGATTGCATCCGCTTGTTTCTTGAGGAGGGGAGCGTAGGATTCGACAAGTTCGAGTACAAAATCAGGATCGGTCTCCAATCCCAATTGATGCACCCGCTCGACCATCGATTGTTCAAAGTCCGATGATGGAGAATAGACCGATGTCTCCGGGGGCGACGACCTCACCTTGGCTGTTTTTGCCCATCGTTCGAGTACGCCTTGAATATCCGCAATTCGAATCGGTTTCGTAATATAGTCGTCCATACCTGCCTGGATACATTTTTCCCGGTCTCCCTGCAGTGCGTCAGCCGTGACCGCAACGATAATGGGGCGATCCCGCTGGACATTCCTGCTGACGATCACGCGGCTTGCTTCCATGCCGTCCATCTCCGGCATATGGACATCCATGAAGATGATGTCGTATCGTTTCTTGTCGAGCGCGTCAAGGGTTTCCAAGCCGTTTTCTGCCAAATCCGCAGCGTATCCCAACTGTTGCAGTACCCGAAGCAACAGTTTCTGATTGGCCGGATTGTCTTCGGCGATCAGAATGCTCAACGGCAGCTTTTCTCCAAGACGTTCGACAGGCTTTGCCGGGGTCTTGTGGGCTGATCGTCTCGTCCCACCGAGAGTCTCTATCACCATCTTGAACAACTGATCTTGCTTGATCGGTTTTGACACTGACGCGAAAAAGAGATCCGCGGCACCAATCTCTGCATTTGTGGTTCCTCCTGATGTGAGAAGAATCAGGGGGAGAGATTCCTTCGGCCGCAGCGCCCGGAGTTCTTTGGCCAGCTGGACGCCGTTCATCCCCGGCATCATCATATCCAGAATGGCGATATCATACGGATCACCCTGCTGAACCCATTGAATTGCCTCCTGAGGGGAAGGGGTTGTTCGTGCAACCATTCCCCAATGCTCGCTTTGCGCGCGAAGAATCATGAGATTCGTGCTATTGTCATCCACAATCAGGATCCGCTTGCCGCTCAGTTCGGGTATCTTTCCTCTGAGGAATACTTTGGGAAGCACGAGTTCGTCGGGAGGCGTGAGCGTCTTGATGGTGAAGAAAAACGAGGAACCTCTTTCATGTTCGCTCTCGGCCCAGATCTTCCCTCCCATGAGCTGCGTAAGACGCATGGAGATGGCCAGCCCAAGCCCTGTTCCTCCGAACCTCCGGGTCGTTGACGAATCCACCTGCGAGAAGGCTTTGAAGAGTCGGTCGAGCTTGTCCGGCGGGATTCCGATGCCCGTGTCCTTGACAGCGAACAGCAGTTCCAACTGATTGCCCAGCTTCCAGCCGAGCTTCACGCTCACCGATACTTCCCCGCGTTCCGTGAACTTGATGGCATTCCCGACAAGGTTGATCAGGATCTGGCGGATGCGGGTCATGTCGCCGACAATGAACGCCGGGACCTGAGGATCGATCCAGTAGAGGAGGTCGAGCCCCTTCTGCAGAGCCTTGTGTGAGAGGAGGTCGAGAACCTCTTCGATGCACGCACTTAATTCAAGTGGGGCTTCCTCGAGATCGATCTTGCCTGACTCGATCTTGGAGAAATCGAGGATGTCATTGATGATTGTGAGGAGCGAGTCGCCGCTGTTCCGGACCGTTTCAACAAAATCCCGTTGTTCGTCGTTGAGCGTAGTCTGAAGCAGCAAGTCCGTCATTCCGATGACGCTGTTCATCGGCGTTCTGATCTCGTGGCTCATCATCGCCAGGAATTCGGATTTTGCCCGCGTTGCCGCCTCGGCTGCCTCCTTCGCTCCCTTCAGTTCTTCTTCAGCTTTCTTGCGTTCGGTGATGTCTCTGAATCCGCTGAGAAACATCTTCCGGCCCCTGAACACCACGATATCGGTCGTGACGAGCACAGTTCGCTTCTGCGCGTTCTTGGTAAGAATGGTGGACTCTGTCTCCGGCGAGTGTCCTTGCTCGAGCAGGATCTTCAGTCCGTCGAGTGCCCGCTGACGATCGTCTGCGTCGGGGTACAGGAGCTTTGAGAAATCGCCGCTGGAGTTGGCCTCTGCCATGGAATATCCAGTCAACTTCTCCATTGCCGTATTGAAAACATCAAAATGGCCCTTTTCGTCGCTCAGCGTTATGCCGGACTGAACCGTTTCAATGATCTGCTCCAGCCTCCGCTCGCTCTCCGCAAGATTCTCTTCAGCGGCCTTGCGGACGGTGATGTCGCGGGAGATCGTAACGATATCAATGATCTCTCCCGACGACTCATCCCGCACGGTTTTGTTCGTCGATTCAATCCAGAGATACGTCCCACTCTTCGTCCTGGCCCGATGGATAAGCGTGAATGAGTCCGGTAAATCGGTGACCTTGATTTGAGCGATCCGGGCCTTGACGAGATCGTCAGGATGGAAGAAAAAGAAAGACGGCTTTCCAACCATCTCCTCCACATCATATCCCAGGATGGTTTTGCACGCCGGAGAGACGTAGGTGTAGATGCCATGCAGCGTCTGGCGGGAAATGACATCCGTGGTGTTTTCGGCGAGGATCCGGTAACGGGCTTCGCTTTCCCGGATTACTTCCTCGATACGGCGTCGTTCAGTCATATCGGAGATGAGTGCCAGAACGAGAGTGTCTTTGTTCTTGACATAGGTCAGAGATATGTCGGCGGGAAATTCGCTGCCGTCTTTTCTCAGAGCGATGATCTCAATCCCGGTTCCCATGGGACGGTTCTTGGGAATGCCGAAGAACGCGGACCGCTGAGAGACATGCGCAGCGCGAAAGCGGGCAGGTACAAGATCCTCGATCGTGAGTTTCAGGAATTCTTCACGGGAATACCCAAAGAGCTGCTGTGCGAGTCCATTCACGAGTGTTATGGATCCGGCCGCATCGCAGAGAACGATGCCGAGAGATGCCGCTTCCACAAGAGTGCGGAACCGGGCTTCACTTTCCCGGACAAGCTCCTCGGTTCGTTTTCTCTCGGTAATATCACGACCCGCTGCGTAGATGATGCTCTGAGACGAATCCTTTGTTGCGTTCCATTCGATCCATCTGAAGGATCCATCCAGACAAGAGAAGCGCGCTTCGAAAGCGATCACATGTTCCCCCTGGATCGCCGTGCGGAACTGCATTTCCGTGTTAGCGCGATCGTCAGGGTGAACAAAATTGATGAACGGCTCACTCAGCAGCCGCTTTTCATCGAATCCGAGGATTCGTTGCCAGGATGGATTGACGCGTTTGAAGAAGCCGTCGAATCCAGTGATGCAGAGCAGATCGAGTGAGAGGCCGAAGAAACGGTCGCGTTCTTCTTCCGCTTCTCGGCGACGCGTAATATCACGCGCCACTGCCTGAAACCCGGCGACTTTTCCATCGTGCACGAGAATCTGGAGATTCTGTCCAAGCCAGAGAATGTCGCCTGACTTGGTCTGAACAGGAAACTCGTAGTATGTGTTGGGTTTTCCCTGAGATCTCTGGAGCTTATAGAACTGCTCGGCCTTGCCCCTGAATTCCGGGACGATGAGGTCGAGGTAGTGCGTTCCCATGATCTCTTTTTCCGAATAGCCCAGGGTCTGCAGGGCGATGGGATTTGCGTACGTGAAACGGCCTGCACTGTCAGCCCGATAGATAATATCGGTGGCATTCTCGACGAGTTCGCGGTATTCCGCTGTTTGCCCACGTCGTGCCTTGACCAACCCAGCGACCTTTTTCGGGGATCGTGTGGTTGCTCGAGGCGTCTTCTTCCGGGAGGGAGTTTTTTTTGCAGAGCGTGATTTCACAGCGATTGGCTTCTCCACATTATGGCATCATCGGGATCTTGATGTCCCACGTTTTGGCGTTCCTGATCGCTCGTTCATATCCGGCATCAGAGTGGCGAATTACACCCATACCGGGGTCGTAGGTCAATACGCGTTGGAGCCGCTGCGCCGCTTCTTTCGTGCCGTCACAGACGACGACCATCCCTGCATGGATCGACAAGCCGATGCCGACGCCGCCGCCGTGATGGACGCTCACCCAGCTTGCGCCCCCGACGGCGTTGAGCAGAGCGTTGAGAATGGGCCAATCGGCGATCGCATCGCTGCCGTCTTTCATGAGCTCGGTCTCACGGTTTGGCGAGGCAACGCTCCCGCAGTCGAGATGGTCCCGCCCGATCACGATTGGGGCCTTCACTTCTCCGTTCGCCACGAGGTCATTGAAAATCTTTCCCATCTTCGCCCGTTCGCCGTATCCTAACCAGCAGATGCGCGCCGGCAGGCCTTGGAAGGAGATTTGGTTCTGTGCTTTCTCAATCCAATTGCAGAGTCGCTTGTTTTCGGGGAACGTCTCCAGAATTGCCCTGTCTGTTCGATAGATATCTTCCGGATCTCCCGACAACGCGACCCATCGAAACGGACCTTTGCCGTCACAAAACAGCGGTCTGATGTACTCGGGCACGAAGCCGGGAATTGCGAATGCATTCTTCAACCCGTTTGCCTGTGCCTCGCCGCGAATGTTGTTACCATAGTCGAACACGATCGACCCTTTCTTCTGAAGCTTCAGCAAGCCTTTCACGTGGGCGACGATCGATGCTTTCGCCAGTGCCGCATAGCGTTCAGGGTCCTTTTTCCGGAGCGCGAGGGCTTTCGCATACGGCATACCCGCGGGAACATATCCGTTGAGCGTATCATGCGCCGAGGTCTGATCAGTGACGATGTCCGGCAGGAATTTCCCGTCGGCGATTCTGGGGATGATGTCTGCGGCGTTGCCCAGCAATCCGACGGAGAGAGGAAGTTTTCTTTCTTTCGCAGCACGAATCTGCGTCAGTGCGTCGTCCAAATTGTCCGACATTGTATCCAGATAGCTCGTCTTCAATCGCCGCTGGATGCGATCGGGATCGACCTCCACAACGAGGCATGCTGCGCCGTTCATCGTAGCCGCGAGCGGCTGAGCTCCTCCCATGCCGCCGAGACCAGCCGTCAAGAGGAACTTGCCCGCGAGAGATCCCCGAAAATGCCGGACTCCGCACTCCGCAAACGTTTCGTAGGTCCCCTGGAGAATGCCCTGGCTGCCGATATAAATCCAGCTCCCGGCAGTCATCTGGCCGTACATCGTCAGGCCGAGAGCCTCCAGCCTACGGAATTCATCCCATGTGGCCCACTTCGGGACGAGCATTGAATTGCTGATGAGGACGCGTGGAGCATTTGTATGCGTCTTGAAAACTCCGACAGGCTTTCCCGATTGAACAAGAAGCGTTTCGTCGTCTTCAAGGGCTTTGAGACTTGAGATAATAGCATCGTAACAAGCCCAGTTCCTCGCGGCTTTTCCGGTTCCGCCGTACACGATGAGTTCAGCCGGTTTTTCGGCAACTTCGGGATCCAGATTGTTCATCAGCAACCGAAGCGCTGCTTCCTGTATCCATCCTTTGCAGCTCAGCGTTGTCCCGCGCGGCGCGTGCACTTTGCGATGGGGAGGGGATACCGTCTTCTTTTTCATGACTGAACTCCGTTTGTCATCGTTGTATTGCTCATTTGCAGGCTACCGCAGTGATCTCGATTCGGGCTTTCGCCGGGAGGTTTGAAACTTCCACCGTCGTGCGTGTCGGGAAACGACCCTGCACAAAAAAGCTGCTGTAGATCTGGTTCATTTTCGCGAAGTCATTCATGTCTTTCAGATATACCGTGCACTGCACGACATCGGCCATCTCGTAGCCGGCCTTCGACAGGATCGACTTGATGTTCTCGAGGGCTTGACGAGCCTGTGTTTCCACATCGTCCCCTGCGAGCTCGGTTGTCCCGGGCTTCATCGCAATCTGGCCCGAGAGGTAGAGGAAGGGGCCTACTTTCACTGCCGGGCTGTATGGCCCAATAGTTTTGGCATCTGTGATGAACGTATGGCTTGGTGCGCATCCTGCCAGCAGGCTTGCGAGAACGAGGAACGGGAAGAGCTTTTTCATTGGGGCCTCTGATGATATTCGTTGTTGTCGCAGGACCCCGTCTGACCAACGGGTGTCCCGGGTTCATTAGAGCTTGTAACCGATTGTTCTCAGGAATTCTTTCCGTGTCTTGATATCGGTCTCTGTTTCAATTCCCTTTGTTTTCACACCGTCGATGACTCCCAGGATGCCTCTTCCCTGAGGCGTCTCTGCGACGATGACCTCGACAGGGTTTGCAGTGGCGCAAAATATGCCGCACACCTCTGGTATGTTCTTGATTGTATTGAGGATGTTGACGGGAAAGCCATTCTCCATGAAAAGAATGAAACAATGCCCGCATGAAAGAGCGAGGGCGTTTTGTTTCGCGAGTTCGATCAGCGAGGAATCGTTGCCCGTGTACCGGACAAGGGCTGGGCCGGACGATTCGCAGAATCCAAGTCCGAACTTCATGTGTGAGTTCGTCTGAACGATAGCCTCATGAATGTCCTCGACCGTCTTGATAAAATGCGATTGCCCCAGAATGAAATTTGTCGCTTCCGGTTTTTCGATGGTGACGGTTTTCAAATCCATGGTGTGTTCCTTCCCAATCGATGTGCGTGTTGTCAATCGCCTTTGCTTCACCACACGGAATGCGCTCCGGCACAGGTGATCAAGCGCCTCCGGCGTTTTCACTTCAGATCACGGCTGATTCCCGGTGAGGCGTTCTTGAGAATCAGTCCTTCAGCGTGTGATTGGATTCAAGAAGCCACTGGAGGACACCGCGTCCTTCCTCTAGAGGATCCGCTGTGGAAATGCAAGCGAGGCTGCATTTTCTCATCTCAACCCGGCTCCGGATATCCTCCCAAAGGAGAACAGAGATGGTCCGGCTGAGGTGGGGTTCGTGACCGACCAGCAGCACATTCCGCTGTCGGGCTTTTCGAAGTTCCCCGACAATCTGCTTCGGGTCGCTGGATGAGAGGAGCGATTCGGTCGTTTGCACCGATACTGGTTTCAACTGCCGCTGGACGGCCTCCGCTGTCTGTCGTGCCCGCAGCAGCGGACTGCAATAGATCAGACTTAACTCCGCGCGTGTCCCGGCGAGATACATGCCGACTGCGGATGCCTGCCGCAGGCCAAAATTGCTCAATGGCCGATCATGATCTTCGAATCGTGAGGAGTCAATGGCATCGCCGTGGCGAAGCAGATAAATGATCATACCTGTCGGGCAGGAATCAAAACAGCATGCAGCAGTGGTCGACCTTTAGTCAATTCCGGTCCGAGATTTCAACTGCTCAGGGTTTGGTGAGTTCGTACTGCTGGATCTTCGTATAGAGCGTCTTCAGACTGATGCCGAGGATTTTTGCTGCTATGTTCTTGTTCCAACTCACTGATTTCAGTACGCCGTCGATGTGAGCTTTCTCGATCTCCGTCATCGGGACGGCGCTCCCGAGCCGGGGGTTCCCGGGATCGATCGGCATCAGCGGCTCGATCAACGAGCGATTGCCGATGGGGAGGGCAAGGTCGTCCACTCTGATGAGCTCATCACGTGAAAGTATGGCAGCACGCTCGATGACGTTTTCCAGCTCTCGCACGTTTCCCGGCCAATCATATTTCACCAGCAATTCCAGGGCCTTTTCATCCACCCGTTTCGGGCCCTTTGCACGGAAGTGCTTCTTCAGAAAATGCTCGACCAGGAGGGGGATATCCTCCTTACGTTCCCGCAATGAGGGAAGATTGAGCGTGATCACGTTCAACCGGTACAGAAGATCTTCACGGAACCGGCCGGCCGCGACTTCCTGCAGCAGGTCCTTGTTTGTAGCCGAGATGATGCGCACGTCGGATTTCAGGTTCTTGTTTCCGCCGACACGACGGTACTCACCGGTTTGAAGAAACCGGAGCAGCTTCGGCTGGATCATCATGGAGATCTCACCGATTTCGTCGAGGAACAATGTTCCCTCGTGCGAGATCTCCACCAATCCCTCTTTCGCGGAGCTTGCGTCGGTGAATGCGCCCTTCTCATGACCGAATATCTCACTTTCGATGAGCGTTTCCGGTATGGAGGAGCAGTTCAGCGCCAACATCGGTGCGCTCTTCCGGGCGCTGTTCGCATGGAGAAAATTGGCGATGAGTTCTTTGCCGGTACCGCTGGCTCCCTGTATGAGGACGGTGGAATCCGTCGGTGCGATGCGCGCGGCGAGATTCAGAATATCGAGAAACGCCTTGCTCTGGCTGACGATCTGCGAAGAAATGGTATGCCGGTCCAGCTCGGTCCGCAGGGCCTTGTTCTGGAGTACGAGCTGCTTCCGCTCGAGAGCGCGCTTGATGATTGTCAGTAATTCATCAATCGCATAGGGCTTGGTAACGTAGTGGAAGGCTCCTACCTGCATGCATTCCACGGCAGTCCGGACATCGCTCATGCCGGTCAGCATGATGACCTGCGTGTCGAGATAATGTTCTTTGATGAACCGAAGAACTTCAATGCCATCAACACGGGGCATCTTGACATCGAGCAGCACGATGTCGAACGGAGACGACTGGATACAATTGATGGCGGTGACACCATCCTGTGCGGTTTGAACCTCATACCCCTCTTGCTCCAGCACCCCTTTGAGGGCGGACAGGATAGCGGTTTCGTCGTCGACAGCAAGAATTGATGTTGGCGCTTTTGATGCGCTCATTCTCCTGTACCCTCGCTAACGGATTGGAAGCGCAAAGTAGAACGTTGCTCCTTTGTCGGTTTCCGACTCGACCCAGATTCTGCCGCTGTGAGCCTCGAGAATACGCTGGCAGATGATGAGGCCGAGATTCGTTTTCTGATCGTCTTTTGGGTTCGTGACGTTCCGATAGCGATCGAAGAGGCCCGCGAGCTCTTCCTGAGGAATGCCGGGACCGCTGTTGAAAACGGAAACCATCACATAGTCAGCCGGCTGCTGCCCCTCTTCCATCACCATGGCAATTTTCCGGATGTGGATTACAACGACTCCCTGTCCCGGAGTCGTGCGGACAGCGTTGCTCAACAGATTTTGCAGGACCTGGTGAATTTTCTGTCGATCGAATTCAATTGCCGGAACATCGGGTTCGGGATGAATATCGATGGTGACCTTGTTGGCTTGAAGCGGAACGTGGAACTCCTGCGCAGCCTCCTGGACGAGGTCGCTCACCTCGCTGATTCCCTTGTTGAGCCGCACTCTTCCTGCTTCCAGCTTCGTAAGGTCCATCATATCGGTGAGAAGGCCTATGACCCGGTCGATCGAGTTGGTCATGTACCCCAACAACTCTTTCTGATGCTCGCTCACGGGTCCAGCCATTTCTTTCACCAGATATCCGATGCTTTGCCGAAGGCCCGAAATTGGATTATGGAGATCATAAAGCAACCTTGAGGTGTGTTCGGACTGCAACTGCCGGATGCGCTGCTCGGCATCGCGTTTGCTTATCAGCAAGTGCAGCTGGGGAACGAGCTGGTCGAGATCGATCGGTTTGGTGAGATACTCCTTCGACCCCAGCTTCATGGCTTCGACCGCCATGTTGACATCGCTCATCGCAGTCATCATCACCGCGTCGGTGGTCGGCGAATTCTTCGTGATGAACCGAAGAACTTCAAGTCCGTTCACGCCCGGCATCTTGATGTCGAGCAAGGCTATGTCAAAATCCTTGGTCTGAACCAGCTTGATCGCCTCAAGCCCGTCCGCCGCCTGTTCCACATCGAATCCTTCGTCGCTGAGCCACGCGGCGATGGTTGTTCTCAGTGCGTCTTCGTCGTCAGCGAGCAAAACGCGGATTTTCTGTTCGTCCATGATATCGGGATCGCCGTTTATTGGGTAAAGCCTGAAGCCCCTGTTGACTGTCGCTGCCCAGGACTTCACAGGGAAGTCAATGCGGCCGGAGAGTGGGGAGCCGATGAGGTCGTACAAACCCCAAAGAAATCTCGCGAGATAATAACGAGATTCGTCAGAAAAGTCAATCATCGGCATCACATGACGCTCAAGGTTGAATCTCAGGTAAGTCAACCGTAAATTGCCATTGATATCCACAGAAAGCTCACCGCCAAGGCTCCCCGATGAAGACGTTTTTTCTCGACGGCAACTCACTGACGATTCCGCTTCTCGATGAAATCGCGCGCCAGAACGTGCGCGTCGAGTTGACGCCGGGTGCGAAGAGAAGAGTTGTGGCGGCACGACGGCTCATTGATGAGTGGGTTGATTCCGATCGCACGGTCTATGGCGTCACGACCGGCTTCGGAGAATTCAGCAATGTTCGGATCGACCTGAAAGACATCGAACAGCTCCAGGAAAATCTGATTCTCAGTCACGCGGCAGGAGCCGGCGAACCGCTTCCGCCGGAAGTGGTGAGGGCCATGATGGTTCTTCGGGCGAACGCCTTGGCGAAGGGGCATTCAGGAGCGCGGCTCGAAACGGTAGAGATGGTGCTCGAGATGCTGCGGCGGGGAATCACACCTGTCGTGCCGTCCCAGGGATCCGTCGGAGCAAGCGGAGACCTTGTCCAGCTTGCCCACCTTGTTCTTGCGATGATGGGGAAAGGGAAGGTATGGCTCGAGAACGATCATTCCCAGGCGCCCACCTGGACAGACCGGTCGCGTAAAACGGTTTCGGCATCCCATGCCCTTGCAAGTGTTGGACTCAAACCAATCCGACTTGCTGCCAAGGAAGGCCTCGCGCTGATCAATGGGACGCAAATGATGACGGCGTTTGCCGCTCTCGCTGTGCATCAGGCGATGGCGCTCTGCAAGCTTGCCGATGTGGTGGCGGGAATGAGCGTCGAAGCCCTGCGCGGCAGTGACACTCCATTCGACCCGAGGATTCACAAGCTCAGACCCTATAAAGGTCAGATCGCTGTGGCCCGGAGCATGAGACGCTTGATGAAGAAAAGTGAAATCCGGGGCTCGCACCGGTACAACGATCCAAGAGTCCAGGACGCTTATTCGATTCGCTGCATCCCGCAAGTCCACGGAGCATCGAGAGACGCGATCGGGTATGTGTATGGCGTGATCACCACCGAAATAAACTCCGCCAACGACAACCCGCTCATCTTTCCTTCCGACAAGGCTCATCTCGAAGGGGGGAATTTCCACGGTCAGCCCATAGCGCTCGCCATGGACTTTCTTGCCATCGCCCTGGCAGAGCTTGCGAATATTTCTGAACGTCGCACCGAGAGGCTCGTCAATGGTTCGCTCAGCGGACTCCCGCGCTTCCTCACGGAAAAAGGGGGACTGAACTCGGGATACATGATCGCCCAATATACCGCCGCATCCCTTGTATCAGAGAACAAGGTCCTTTGCCATCCAGCGAGCGTCGATTCAATCCCGACGTCTGCAAACCAGGAAGATCACAACAGCATGGGTTCCATCGGGGCGCAGAAGGCGTGGAGGGTGCTCAAGAATGCCCAGACTGTGCTCGCAATCGAAATGTTGTGCGCAAGCCAGGGGCTCGACTTCACGCGGAAGATCGAGGGAGGCCGAACCATCAAGGCGGGGGAAGGCGTGGAGGCAGCGTACCGGTTTGTTCGTTCGCATATCGATCATCTGGAACGAGACAGAGTGTTGCACACGGATATTCAAAAGGCTCTTGAGCTGGTGCGGAACAATGCGGTGTTGAACCGTGTTGAGCAGAGAATCGGTTCTTTGGACTAGGTCATTGATAAACGAGAGGGGTCTATGAAATACACGAAAGAGTTCCTGCGTCAGGTTCCCAAAGTCCTCCTGCACGATCATCTTGACGGAGGTCTTCGCCCGCAGACCGTGATAGATCTGGCGAAGGAGACCAAGTACGACAAACTTCCCACGACGGATCCGGGTGAGTTGGCCGAGTGGTTTTACCGCGGAGCGACCCGGGGGAGCCTTCCGCTCTTCCTCGAAGGATTTGAGCATACGAGCGGTGTAATGCAGACCGAGGAATCGCTGGAGCGGGTGGCGTATGAAATGGTTGAAGACATGAAGAAGGACGGCGTGGTGTACGTGGAGACTAGATTTGCTCCGGTTTTCCACAGGCAAAAAGGACTGCACAATGAAACTGTGGTCCGTTCCGTGCTCAAGGGGCTTGAGCGGGGGAAGAGCGATTTCGGTGTCGACTACGGACTCATTCTCTGTGCGATGCGGAACATGGAGCCGCATTTCTCAGACGAAATCGCCGAGCTTGCGGTGGATTTCCGTGATCGAGGAGTCGTGGGCTTCGACCTCGCGGGTGAGGAAGGGGGCTATCCTCCCAAGAAACACGTTGACGCCTTTCACTACATTCAGCGTGAGAACTTCAATATTACAATCCATGCCGGGGAGGCGTTCGGCAAAGAATCGATCTGGCAGGCCATTCAATGGTGCGGCGCGCATCGCATCGGCCACGCTACCAGGCTGATTGAGGATATGAAGGTGAAGGATGGCGAGGTGCTCAATATGGGTAGATTGGCGCAATACGTCCTCGACAAGCGCCTCCCGCTCGAAATGTGCCTCACCAGCAATGTCCATACCGGTGCGGTCAAGAGCATAAAAGAGCATCCTTTCGGAATCTACTACCGGTATAAGTTCAGAGTGACGCTCAATACGGACGACCGGCTCATGAGCAACATCACGCTGACAGACGAATATCAGACCGCTGCGGACGTTTTCGACCTGAAGCTCGACGATCTCGAAAAACTGACGATCAACGCCATGAAGAGCGCATTCATGCCGTACAAGCGCCGGATCGCCGTTATCTATGACAAGATCAAACCCGGGTTCGCCGCTGCGAGAGAGCGATTGGCGAAGGGAGCTGTCTAGAAGGGAAGAGGGTTGCGTGATTCAGGATCCGACCGCCCGTTCCGTGGAAAGGACACACAATGAATCATCAACACATTCACTGGCTGGGGCACGCGTCGTTCCGGATCGAAGACGGCGCGACGCAGATCTACATTGATCCCTGGAAGTTGAAAGAGAACGTGCCGAAGGCGGACATCATTTTCATCACCCACGCCCATTTCGATCACTTTTCCAAAGAAGATATCTCGAAAATCAGCAAGGCGGAGACCGCATTCCTCGCTCCCAAAGACGTCGCGTACCAGATCAAAGGGACAGTGATTGCTGTTTCTCCGGGCGAGATCTACAACATCGGCGAGCTTAAAATCCGGACGGTTCCTGCATACAACATCGGCAAACAGTTTCATCCGAAACAAAGCAACTGGGTTGGCTATGTGATTGCGTTGTCGACAGGACAGAAGATTTATCACAGCGGCGATTCGGATTTCACGCCCGAGATGAAGAGGGTCGTGACCGACTTTGCTCTCCTGCCGATCGGAGGGACGTATACGATGACTGCCCACGAAGCCGCAGACGCAGCGAACGCCTTCAAACCGCATACAGTTATTCCCATGCATTGGGTGGATGTCGTCGGCGGGTTGCAGGATGCGGAAGAGTTCAAGCGGATTTTCGCGGGCCAGACGGTCATCAAGTCGCCTGAGAGATAGAAGATGAAGCCGGCGCTCCTGGCAGTACTCGCGCTTGTGTTGTTCTCTTCATGTACGTCGACCTATCCCTACATCGTCACGACCGACGAGTGCAATTGTGAACGGTTCGTGTACAAAGATGAGCGCGGAAGGTTCGAAATTGATTTGTCGGCACACTACGTCATTACCGACCGCTTTAACTCCACGATTGGATTTGTGTTCCGCAATAAAAGCCTGGATCCTCTGAACCTGCAGCAAGCCTACTTGAAGGGGACCTCTGTCAACGTCCGCTACCCGTTCAACGACCGGTTCCAGCCTATGCCGTACGTCGTGGTCTCTCCGGGTAGTTCGTATACGATGACGCTTCAGGGGAGTGATACCGAAACAACCGGAAATCCGTGGCTGAAAATAGCGGGGGAAACAATAGTCATCGAGATAAAAGGAATGCTGCTCGGACCCAGGCCGCTGGCCCCCATCGTCCTCGCCTTGAAACCCTACAATCCCAAACTCACCCCGTGACTCTGCAGGCGGGAGCGCCTCTATAAGGAAGTTATTTTTGATGGATGAGGTTCTCGATCCGGGTCTTGTCCCTCCGTCGAATCCTCATCCGTAAGATCACATCATTATCTTCGTAGCTCCTGTCCAGCACTTCCCCGGCTGAGTGGAGCTGGGATATCAGTTTCTGCTGGTCCTGCGGAATTCGCACAAGCTCCTCGACAAATTCGGACTCGAGCAGTTGGAGCACCGCATCCTTCAGTCCCAGGATATTGATACCGCGCGCGGCCGATATGAAAACACTGTTTGGATATTCGGCAGACAACGCCTGAAGAACTGTCCTGTCCGTCAGCAGGTCGATCTTGTTGAACACCAACAGGGTTGGTCTCTCGTCCGCGCCAAGTTCGGCGAGTGTCTCGTTGACCACTTTGATCTGGTCTTCGAATGTCTTGGCCGAAACGTCGATGACGTGGAGCAACAGATCGGCTTCCGTGATCTCTTCCAGTGTGCTCTTGAACGATGCCACGAGATGGTGAGGGAGTTTGCGGATGAACCCGACGGTGTCCGTCATGAGCATCTGATTCGAGGGGCTGAGCTGGACGACGCGCGTGGTCGGATCCAGTGTGGCGAACAGGCGGTCTTCTACGAAAACCTCAGATCCTGACAGAAGATTCAAGAGGGTCGATTTCCCCGCATTGGTGTAACCGACGAGCGCTGCGCGTGTATGATGGAGCCGGCCTTTTCGCTGGGTCACGCGCTGTTGGGCGATACGCTCCAGTTTTTCCTTGAGGTGACTGATGCGTGAGCGGATCATCCGCCGGTCGGTCTCGATCTGCGTTTCACCCGGGCCTTTCGTTCCAATACCGCCGAACTGCTTCGAGAGGTGAGTCCATTGGCGTGTGAGGCGGGGGAGAAAATACTGAAGTTGAGCAAGCTCCACCTGCGTCCTGGCCTCATTCGATTTTGCCCGAGTAACAAAAATGTCAAGAATCAGTCCGCTCCGATCGAGCACCTTGCATTCCAGGATCTTCTCCAGGTTTCTGACCTGCACAGCGTTCAGATCGTCGTCGAAGATGACGAGTTGGATCTTCTGTTCTTCGACCAGTTTCTGGATTTCTTCGACTTTCCCTTTTCCTATGAAGGTCGCAGCGTCGATCCGGTCGCGGTCCTGACTAATGCGGGCGAACACTTCGGCGCCGGCTGTGTCTGCAAGTAACGCCAGCTCGTCAAGGTATTCTTCGGTCTCTTCGCGGCCGACGGCCCGAGTGGAAACGCCGACGAGAATACACCGTTCTTTACCACCTTCTTTTTCCAGTTCTATCATACTATGCCGGTCCGGTTTCTTGTCTGGTGGAGCGTGCAACCAGGAGTTCGATCACCGCAACAATCAGGGCGAGAATCAGAAGATACTTCCAGAGTTCGACGCCAAAGCGTGATTCGAGGACTGTGCGCCCGATCGTGTCACTGTTGCTTGATTCCCGCACCGCGCTTCGATCAATGCCCAGAGCGTCAAGCAGCGAGCTGATTTCGGCGGTTGTTGCTTTTTGTGTCTGTGATTCACGCGAATCCAGGTTCACGACGAATTGTTCAAGTTTTTCTTTTTTCGCAAGAACGGTGTAGATCCCCGGTTGATCCGTTCCGCTGAAACGAAGTGACTGCTGAAATGCCTGAAGAGTCGGCGTCGCGACAACGTCGACCTTCTGCGGGTTGCGAATTGTCCATGTCCCGCTCGTGGCGACACTGCTTCGGACAACGACTTCTGATCCTGGGAGCGCTTCCTCCGGTCGCGCTTGCGCGCGGGCGAGATAGAGTACTGATCGGTGAAGCAACGGGACAAAAATGCCCTTGAGCGGAAGATCAGACCAGTCTGTCGTTGGCGGCACGGCGAAGAGAAAGATCCGTCCTGTGCCGAGTCGCTGTTCAGCGAGAAATGGTGCACCATTCGTCAAGGCGATGACCGGGTTGGACTGAGGAGTCAACGCGAATCGGGCCGATGTACGGACGCGCGGAGACTCCATGCGAATCGCCGCAGCCGATCCTCCTGCCGAAGAGCCTGCCGGGGGCTGCCCTCTTCTTGATTCGAACATGCCTTCGAAGAGCGGGTGCTGCAGTTCCACTTTTCCGAATTCGAGGTACGACCCGCTTTCTGCCGTTGGCTTGGACGGACGGTCGATTCCTGTCAGCGACGGAATGGACAATCCCGCTCCCATCAACGCGTTGAACGTGACAGGATCAATTCCCGTTCCCGGAAAGAGGACGAGCCCGCCGCCGCTCCTGACGAACGCGGAGAGTTCGGATACCTGACCCGCGGAGAATCCGACCGATGTGCAAAGAACGATGACGTCTGCGCGTTTGATTTCAACGGAACTCATCCGGTCTGCTGTAACCTCGTTGAGCACCAATGCCGACTCCGATGCCGACGTCCGTGTCGAGAGCGCCAGCAAGGGGAAACGGGTTTCGCCGGCCCCTCCGACGACGAGAGCGCGAATTCTTTCCGGAATTTTCAAAACGAAATACCTCCGGTTGTCATACTGGAAATCATCCTCTTCCGTTTCCACAAAGCCCTCGATGTACCCGGTGGCGCTCGCAGCCACAGAAAACTCGAGAGGAAGGACGGAGCGTTGAGGAATGTCGATACTGCGCTCTGCAACGCGTGTCCCGTTCAAGAAAACGCTGACCACGTGATCCTGCACGTTATTGCCTGAGTAGTTGCCCACCCGGGCCTGGACAGTGAATGGCTTGTCCTTTTCGAAAATCGAGGAAGGGATCGCAACCGATTCGATTCCGAAATTCTGTATTTCCCGCTTTCCGAGCGGGACAAGGAAGAAGCGAACTTCTGGAGCGAACAGTTTTTCCTTCGCCGCCGATCCAACCAGTTCGTTTCGGATCACCCCTTGCTGAAAGTCAGAGAAAACATATACCTCTTTGTTGAAATTGCGCGTGCCCGCAAGCATCCTGGCCGCAACACGAATTCCGTCTTCAAGCGACCCGCGTTGCGCGGATGACTTGATCTCGTTCAGGCTCTTGGCGAGGAGGCTGAAATCACGAATGGCATTCTCGTTGGTTCCTTGCGGCCCGGTGAGGGACGAGAGAGGAAGGACGAAGATTTCATCCCCCTCTTTGAACACATGCACGACGTTGTTCGCTGCCTGCTTGGCCTGTTTCAGGAGCTCCCCCTGGTCGTCGCTCACCGTCATGCTGAACGAGTCATCGATGATAAATACCGCGGTCGTTCTGGTATGGCTCCCAATATTCCCGATCAGGGATCCGCGCAATGTTGGACGCGCAAACGCGAAAACAATCAAGAGGACGAGCAGCGTCCGGAGAATCAGAAGGAGAAGCTGCCGGAGTTTCAAACGCCGTATACTGCTCTTCTGAAGTTCTTTGAGGAACGAAAGAGTGCTGAATTCGATCGTGCGCAGTCTTCGCAGATTCAGGAGGTGCAGCAGGATCGGGATCGCCGCGGCGAGAAGTCCAAAAAGAGCAAGGGGATTAAGGAATGTCATTGAGCGGTACTACCGGGCTCTGAGTGGATTCGGGGAATCGCGACAATATGTCTTGAGAAAACTCCGTGAAAGGACTGACAGGCTGCGCTTACAACATAACTTGAAGATGAGCGAAAATCAAGCAATGGAGTGGCCCTTCGCTGAGCCTTCACGCGCTCACGTGGTTCGTTGCAATTCCTTCCGGATTTCGGTACTTTCACGTTGCTATGACGAAGAGCCGACATACATTCATGAAGCGAAGGTGCCCGTTCGCTTTGCTGGCTGCGCTCGTGATGATGATCGCGGAACCATCGCAGGCGCAGTCTGTGAGAACAACAAAGAAGATCGAACCGGAGTTCAGCCGGACCGTTCCGCTTCTTCCGAATTTTCTCCCCTATAAATCCGTACAACGTCCGAAGATCGCCGTTGTGCTTAGCGGAGGGGGAGCTCGAGGCGTCTCCAGCATCGGTGTTCTGAAAGTTCTCGAGCAGGCCGAGATCCCGATCGACCTCATTGTCGGGACCAGCATCGGGAGCATTCTTGGCGGATTGTACGCTTCAGGCTACTCTATCGACCAACTCAGGCAAATGGTGGACACGACAAACTGGGCGGATGTGCTGAGTTTCAATGACGATGCCAGAAGGTCGGATTTGTTTCTCGATCAGAAAATCGCCGAAGATCGCAGTGTCCTGACCGTTCGATTCCAGGGGCTTGAGCCCATTCTGCCTCAATCGCTCTCGACCGGCCAGCGGCTCACGAACTACCTGAATTTACTGGTTCTCCAGGGAATCTATCATCCCTATCCGAGCTTCGACGACTTGCGCATTCCTTTCAGAGCGGTCACGACAGATCTCGTTTCCGGGAAGGCCGTTGTACTGGACCGTGGAGATCTCACAGAGGCACTTCGGGCAAGCACGTCTGTTCCGCTTCTCTTCAGTCCCGTTCCCCGCGACTCCGCCAGGCTGCTGGATGGCGGACTCGTTTCAAATATTCCGGTGGATGCTGCCCGGAACTGGGGAGCTGATCTTATTATCGCAGTCGATGTCACGAGCCCGCTCAGGCCGGCAGCCCGGCTCAACGCCGCGTGGGAGATTGCAGACCAGATTCTCGGCATAACGATGCAAGCCGCCAACAAGCAGCAGCTCGCTGACGCCAATGTCATTATCAGACCGAATCTCGGGGCGCATCTTTCAGACGACTTCACCAACCTGGATTCGCTCATCGCGGCAGGCGAAGCATCGACCAAGCTGGTCCTGGACTCTCTGAGGGCAAAGATTGCTCACATGGCTGCTGATGCAGCGAACCGACGTCCCTATCAGACCGTCTTCCGTAATACCCATTTTAAGTTTGACGCCCTGAGTCTGGATCAGGAATGGATTGTGCCGGTCATGGGCCTGGCGCGCGGATCTGAAGTCTCAGAACAGGCACTGCAGGCTCTGGTCAACGCGATGTATCAGTCCGGTGATTTTGAAGACGTTCATATCGATGTGGGTATTGATTCGGGAGCGACGACTCTGCAATTGATCGCTGTCCAGACCCCTGTGGTTCGATCGGTCGAAATCACAGGGAACAGGCTCGTCGGACTTGACACACTGAAGGGGGTATTCCGACCGTTGCTGGCTCATCGCCTCAATTTTCACCAGAGTCGGAAGGCGATTGAAAATGTGCTGTCGGTCTATCGTGATCGCGGGTATTCGCTGGCAAGAATCCGCGAGGCGATGCTTGATCGGTCCTCGGGTGTCGCGACCGTACGCATCGATGAAGGCATCGTCTACCGCCGGGACATCAGAGGGACGACGAAGACGAAAGACTATGTGATCTGGCGAGAGCTTCCCTGGAATGAACAGGAGGTTTTTCAGGTGCGGGAGATCGCGCAGGGAATCTCCAATCTGTACGGTACCAATCTGTTCGAGCAGGTGTCGATCGATGTTCGGCAGGAAGGCTCAGAGAATGAACACCAGGTCGTATTGATCAACGTGCGGGAGCGAAGCACGGAACTTATCCGGCTTGGGATGAGGATCGATGGCGAACGGGGTATCCAGCCGTCCGTTGATGTGCGTGACGAGAACCTGTTCGGTGCGGGGGCAGATCTGGGTTTTCGGGCTTTTGGAGGAGCACGGAACCGGAGCTTCGTGGCGGAGTTCAAAGCGACGCGCATCTTCAGTTCATACCTGACGCTCGGGGTCAAAGGGTACTACACTCTTCACGACGTGAATGTGTACGGCGATGATGCGCAGAACACGCTCAGTCAATGGAACCGCATACGTGTCGGTGAATATCGCGAGCTCAGACAGGGAGCCTCAGCCACATTTGGAACCCAGCTGGAACGGCTGGGGACGGTCACAGTCGAAGGAAGGTTGGAGAATCTGCGCGTCTGGAGCTTTTTCGGTGAGCACTTTGCGACGCAGAGTTACAAAATTGGAGCGCTCCGTTTTGGAGTGAAGGTGGATAACCAGGACCGCTATCCGTATCCGCGGAAGGGTGTGCTCATGGATTTTTCGTACGAGTCTGCTGTCATCCCGGCCACCGGAGGTACGGGATACACGAAGATGTCCTTCTCGTACGATTGGTACCAAACATATGGTCGCAGCACGCTTCACCCGCGCGTCCGGTTCGGTTTTGCAGACGAGACGCTGCCGATTACAGAGCAGTTTTCTCTGGGGGGGCAGGAGAGCTTCTTCGGGCTTCGCGAGGAGAACAGCCGGGGCCGGCAGCTTCTTGTGGCCAGCCTCGAGTACCGGTATCACAGTCCCGTGAAACTCTTTTTCGAAACACATCTCTTCGCCCGCTACGATTTTGGTTCGATCTGGCCGGCGCCCGCTGCCGTACGCCTTGTCGACCTTCGCCATGGGGTCGGTATCGGAGTGGCGCTTGACACTCCCGTTGGACCAGTCCAGTTTTCGCTTGGCCAGAGTTTCTTCGTCAGAAAAGAATTCCTGGATACTCCAATCAGTCGCGGCCCGTTGCTGGGCTATTTCAGCATAGGGTACGCATTCTAGATTCTGCAACGAATCGAACGGATTGCCGTAAGACCTGAAAGACCCATCCCGCAAAGGTCAGAAATGAAAAATCCTGTCTCGTCGATTTCTCCACGCGCTACACGCTCACTCTATACTATGGCAGCCCTCGCCGTGCTGCTCCTGACTTTGATCCACGCTCTGAATATCATGGTGTTCAAGGCGACGAGCAACGACCAGTGTGGTTGGCTCGTCAGGGAGAAAGGACTGCCCGGCCTTCTCATCACGCAGGTTGTCCCTGGCGGGGTGGCAGATCAGGCCGGGGTTCGGGACGGTGACGTGCTCCTCGCTATCAACGGCCAGCGTTTCATGTATGGCAAGGACGCGATGGTGATCATCAACGCCATCAAACGGAACGATTATGCTGAGTACCTGATCGAACGGAATGGCACGACCTTCACCACGAACGTGCAGGTGCTCAAAGTCTTCGATATCAACTACCTGTCGAACTTCCTCCTCGGATTTGGTTTTCTGGTGGTCGGCTATATCGTCGTCATGACCCGGCCGCAAGGAGTGACGCAGAGGATCTTCGGACGTTTCGGGATCCTCGCGATGCTGTTCCTTGGGCTGTCACAGTTTGATCTCACAGGAGCGACACCGCTGGCATACTACACGTATGCTTCTGCGTTCGTGATAGCATGGATTTTTGCTCTTCCCACCTTCCCGCTTTTCTTTCTCCGCTTCCCGGTCTACCGGAAAGTATTTGATTCCGTCTGGCTCAGGGGAGCGTTGTACTCCTTCGCCGTTCTCACGGTCATACCGAATGCGTTGCGACTATTCTTCGGATGGAATGGTATGCTTCCGCCATACTTATCCACCATAGTCAGCTATACCCCTGTCGCATTCTTCATCGGCGGGATGGTGATCTTCGCTGTGACGTATTTCACCCGGGTTGATCCAGCGCGACGGAAGCAGATCCGCCCCATCCTCATCGGCGTCCTGACCGTCATCCTGGCTGTGGTGTATGCCAATGTGATGCGAGCCTTCAATCAGTTCATCCTGTTCACGACGCCCGTGCTTCTTCTGCCGGTGTTGCTCATTGTACTCTTACCATGTGCGCTCGGCTATTCAATCTTCAAGTACCGGCTGATGGATATCGACCTCGTTGTCAAGAGAAGTCTCTTGTATGCAGTGGTGACGGGGATGCTGGCCGGGTTGTACCTGCTGCTCGTCTATCTCTTCAGCTCCGCGATGTCCTACGCCCTCGGGACGGATGAGAGTCAGGTTGGCAATCTGATCGCTTTCGTCATCCTTGCGTTCGCATTCGATCCGCTCAAACGGAAAGCGCAGGACTGGATTGACAGATTTTTCTATCAGGAACGATACAACTATCAGCGCGCTCTGCTCGAATTCAGCCAGGAACTTCCGAGCAAGATGCACCTTGATGAGATCCTGAATTCGATCATCTCAAGAATTTCCACAACGATGCACGTTGAGAAGGTGGCTGTCGTTCTGTGTGATGATCAGGAGGGATGCTCGTGCGCTTCGAAAAATATTTCTGAAGCCGACTGCAGGTTCGGCAGGGAGCCGGATGGACTGCTTGCCGCTTTGCGTGAGACCAGAACGCCTCGTTCATTCGCGTTGCTTGCAACCGAGCCTGAATATTATGCGATCAATGCAAGCGACAAGGAAAAGCTCGCCAGATCCGGTGTCGTACTCTCCGTCCCGATGTATCTCCAGGATCGTCTGATCGGAGCCCTGAACGTCGGAACCAAGATGTCGGGCAAGGTCTATTCACAGGAGGACTTCGATCTTCTTTCGACGGTGGCGGGGCAGGCCGCGATCGCGGTCGAAAACGCACGGCTCCACAAGTCCGAGATTGCAAAGCAGCGTATCGAGGAGGAGCTTGCGCTGGCGCGTACCATTCAGCAGGGACTTCTTCCAAAAGCCAATCCTGCATTGAAAGGGCTTGAGGTTTCAGGTGTCTCAATCCCGGCCATGACGGTTGGCGGTGATTACTTCGACTATATCGAGCTCGGTCCGGGGAAACTCCTGGTGGTGGTTGGCGACGTCTCCGGAAAAGGAGTCTCCGCCGCATTGTACATGTCCAAGATCCAGGGGATGATTCAGGTCATTGCGCCGATGTATGAGAACCCGAAGGAGATGCTGATCCAGGTGAACAGGCGCATCTATGAAAGCCTCGAACGCAGGTCGTTCATCACCATGATCCTCGCCTTGTTCGATACGCAACGAAAGGAAGTCTCCATTTGCAGGGCAGGACACAACAGGGCTTTGATCGGTGTCAATGGCGCGCTGGAATATCTTCGTGGAGGAGGGATCGGTCTTGGGCTGGAACGGGGACCGATCTTTGAGCAGGAGCTGGAACAGATTACACGCCCGCTTCTGCCGAACGGCATCTTTGTGTTCTACTCGGACGGGTTGACCGAAGCGATGAATGGGCGGAAGGCGCTTTTTGGCGAAGAGACCGTCTTCGATATCGTCAAAGCGAAGCGAGCTCTTACTGCGGAGCAGATTCAGCACACGATCCTGACTTCCGTGGAAGAATTCCGTGGTGCAGAAGAACAGAATGACGATCTGACTGTTGTGGTCGTGAAGTCAACTGTCGGGGCGGCGCTCCAGGCTGATGCCGCATGATTTCTTCCCATTGTGGTTCCTGGTGAGCGCTTTCTCGCGGATTGCTTTTTCGGGAAATCTCCCTATATTCCCAACGTAGCAAGTACCGGAATTTCACTGACCAAGACAGAATAGCCATGACAACGAAAGCACCTGCTCAGATCGAGCCGTATCCACCGGAAGCACTGGAAAAGATCGCCCACAACGCTGTTGCCACAATCCCTACACAGGAGCCCAACGATCGCCACAGGCTCGGATACAACGTTTGGATGTGGCTGGTTGACAGGAAGGGAACGCTCGAGCAGGCTGTTCGGGCCGCCGGTTCCCGGATGCATCTTCCGACGGAAGAAGTCGTGAAGATTGTATCGTTTCAGTTGAAGCAACAAGGGATAGAACTACCATAGTGGTTGGTTCGCCGCCCGCGCTGTTCAGCGTGTCAGCCCCAGATGAATTTCGACCTCAATTCACTCCTGTATTCTTTTATTCCGCTCTTCGTCGCGATCGATGTGCTCGGCATCGTCCCCGTCTTCCTGTCGCTCACGACCAGAATGAACCGGCCGGAGAAGCACACCCTCATCACGCAGGCGACTCTCACGGCACTTGCTGTGTCGGTTCTCTTCGTGTTTGGCGGACGACTGATCTTCAATTTCCTGGGCATCACGGAAAATGATTTTCGCGTTGGGGGCGGCATCGTGCTTCTCGTCCTCGCGGTCACCGACCTTCTCTTTCCTCCTTCGAAACAGCGGAGTCCCGAATCATCGGCTGGTGTTGTGCCGATCGGTATTCCGCTCATCGTTGGTCCCGCTGCGCTGACGACGATACTCATCCTCGTTGATTCCAAGGGGTACGTCGTGACGATTCTCTCGCTGTTGGCGAATCTGTTGATCGTCTGGATTGTCTTCCGGTATTCTGAAGTTATTGTGAGACTGATGGGGGAGGCGGGCTCAAAGGCGGTCGCAAAAGTTGCGGCTCTCTTCATGGCAGGAATCGCTGTGATGATGATCCGGGTCGGACTCTCGGGGATGATCAAGGGTATGTGATTGTCGGTGTTCACTGATGAGAGGAGTCTCAGAATGGATTTCGGTCTGCGAAACAAAGTGGCTCTTGTCGCTGCGGCGAGCCGGGGATTGGGAAAGGCATCAGCGCTCTCTCTGGCCCAGGAGGGGGCTCGTCTCGTGATCTGCTCCCGCAATGAGCAGAGCATCAACAGGACCGCGGAAGAAATCAGAGCGAAAACCGGTGCCATAGTTCTTCCGGTTGTGGCAGACGTGAGCATTGAAGCGGACGTGACGCGGTTCGTTCAGGCGGCCATCAACGAATTTGGAACTGTGCATGTCATGGTCAACAACGCCGGCGGGCCGCCAACCGGGCACGTCCTCAATGTGACGGATGAAGAATGGGCGAAAGGCGTTCAACTGACTTTGATGAGCGTCATCAGGTTCATCAGGGCCGTTCTGCCGTCGATGGAGAATCAACACTGGGGGAGGATCATCAGCATCGTGTCGATCGCAGCGAAGCAGCCGATCAACGAGTTGCTCATTTCGTCGACACTTCGCCCCGGCATTCTGGGGTTGACGAAGGTGTTGTCAAACCAGTACGCCAAGGACAACATCACCGTCAATACGATTTGCCCCGGGTTGATTCTCACGAAGCGCCAGGAGGAACTCAGTGTCTCGCGGGCTGCAGATAAGAAAATGACGTTGGAGGAATACCTGTCGGAAAGTGCTCGGGCAATACCGGCTGGCCGGCTTGGCCGGGCTGAGGAAATCGGTGATGTTGTTGCGTTCCTTGCGTCAGAAAAGGCAAGCTACATCAACGGAGTGAATCTGTTGGTCGATGGAGGAGCGACCCGGGGGATACATTAGAATTGTCGGTTGTCGATTGCAGATTTTCGATTGTGGGTTCCTTGCTGGAGTAGCTCGATAGTTGTCCTATCCGATCCGGGCATAATCGAGGAACGAAAAGCCCGGATACTCCTCTTTCGATGCCAGTTGGAAGAGGGAGCCGACAAGATGTTCGTAGGGGGGAAAAAAAGTGTCGCCATCGATTTCCTGATCCACCAGCGTTAAGCGCAGCTCGTCAGCCGACAAGAGAAGCTGGGCAAAGATCTGACCTCCGCCAATTACGTAGACCTCTCCCTCGTTTTGCAGCACTTCGAGCGCCCCGCTGATCGTTGGAAATGTCTCCACCCCCTCAATGCTCCTGGATGTAAGAACCACGTTGCGCCGGTTTGTAAGCGGAGAGCTCAACGTCTCGTAGGTCCCGCGCCCCATCAACACCACATGTCCCAGCGTCTGTTTCTTGAAGCGTTGCATGTCCTCCGGGATGTCCCAGGGTACGGCGCGGTCTTTTCCGATGACTCGGCTTCTCGTAAGGGCGGCAATGAGGATGAGTTTCATGGGGGCGAGCAAACCTTCCAGGCAACCTTCCGAACGTTCGTCTGAATGTCCGTGCTACCTTCGGAAGGTTCAAGGGTAGGTGCACCTTCGAAAGGTGCGCGGGTGCTCAGGTGCGCGTGGGGCCTATTTCCAGGGAACCGGGATATTCAGCAACATCAGCTTCTCTTCGAGGTCTTCCCGTTCGCGGTTTCGTTTGATCTCATGGCCGGGAGGGGGGAGAAGACCGAATTTCACGGCCAACTCGCGCGCTTGTTCCGGTCTGCCCAGCTGAATAGCCCGAATGACATCGATTTCCAGCCGCGTGAGTGATGAACCCCGCACCTTGTAGTCCGTGAAAGCTTCCCACACGATCGGGCACCAGCGCCGCACAATTTCGTTGCCGATGACGTTTGCGTAGGAGCGGATTTCGAACTGAGCATGGCTGTCCATGCGGAGTAGCAGAAAGTGGAGCAGGTTGTGCAGGTCGATTTTCCAGTACGCTTCGGTGTAGGTCGAAAGAGGAAGATCTTTGCGTGCCTGCTCACGCGCTATTCCCTTTTCCACGCGTTCGTTGTACACCTTCCGGGCAAAATCCTGGAGTTCTTGTTCCTGCTGGGTAAGCTGCGCTCCGAGGAGAGAATCCACGAACCCTTCGCTTCCCTGCTTGTTGTCCTTTGATTGCTGACGCCATTCGTACGGAGGCGTTTTCTGTGTGGCATCAACCGCGATGGAATACCGAGTGGAATACTCGTTGATGTTTGCCGTCCGGTGTCTGATCCACTGCCGCCAGCAATCCATCGGCACGCGCAGGTGCAGCTTGATCTCACACATCTCGAACGGCGTAGTATGTGAATGGCGAAGGAGGTAGCGGATCAGTCCGCGGTCCTCGTTCACCTTTTTGGTCCCCTTCCCGTACGACACCCGTGCCGCCTGGACGACCGATTCGTCGGAACCCATGTAGTCGACCACACGCACAAATCCGTCGTCGAGCACCTTGAATGGTACTCCCAGGACTTCGTCCAGTGACTCGACCAGCGGCCGCTCCAGTTTCTCTGCTTTCTGCTCCATAGTTCTCTTCGGTTCGTTGAGTAGAGAGTTATTTCATTTGATCGGCGAGGGGGAACGACGGCGCAATGTCCGTCGGGACATCAGAGAGCTTCTCCAGCACCGCCTTCATCTCAGGCCGTATGACAACATACTTGTCAAACAAGGCCTTCGCTTTCTCATAACTTCCTTCGGCCTGGATTGTCATGATGTCTCCCGTCAGCCTCTGCGACGCGTCCTTCATCGCTGCGATATTGACCTTGAAGGTCCCGCTCGCAGCGTCATAGACAATCGCACCCAGGTCCATGAGGTAGTTGAACTGCAACACCATGCCCTTCCCGTGCGCATCGTTGATGCCGAAACGAACGGAACGGAATGTGCCGGCCAGGTAGGTGATATACATCGGTTCTTCAACCGACTTCGCAACAACGCCTTTGTCGATCAGATACTGGAGCGCAAAAAGCCCTGCGATATCGGCTTTTGCTTCCTCGAGCGCGGAACCGAGGTCCTTCATTTGCTGCCTGACCGTGGTTTGTTTGCCGTTCACCGCGATTGTGTGCGGCCCGAGTCCATGCATGAGCTCATGAGCGAGGATGTGCGTGAAGAATGGTTCGAATGCGATCTTCGATTGCTGGGAAGCGTCCACGGCGATGCGCGCAATAGGCACCAGCACATTCTTAAATTTCGCCTCCTGCACGTTTCGGAGCATGACCCGTTTGCTCCCTTTTTCGCGGGTTATGCGTTCATCGTTTGGCAGATTGAAGGCAGCTGTCTGGACTCCGGCGCGGGCCTCGCCTCCCACCAGTACTTCGTCAACGACACGAATGGGGGCCGATGCGCCGAGCTTCGGATTGCGATACTTTGGATTGATCGGGAGATTGTTCTCGACATCCTGGAGATGCTTGGAGAAGGTGGCGAGTTTGTTCGTTTCCCCGTCGTTTCGAAGTGTGATGAATGACTCGAATGCCGCTTTGTAGTTGAAGAGATCGTCCATGTACACTTCATACGGCCCGATAGTCGGTTCGAGCGGGCTATCCAGGTCCATCCATGCCACGTCGCTTCCATAGTAGTCGTTGCTGAGGAAAGCGTCGCCGCGTTTGGAAAGGAAGCTCTTCAGCGAGGCGTTTGTCGTCAGCGCGGCCGCTTCGTGGAGAAGTTTCGCAGCCGGTTCCAGGAAATCTCTGTACTCCTCGTTGAACGGGACAAGTGCGAGCTTGCGGTCCGCGTCGCGATGGACGGTATAAAAGAACCCGGTTGCCTTCTGTTTCTCAGCATCGGGGAGCTTCTCGACCCAGGCGTTGAATTCCTCTTTGGTCATGTCTTCTGGATAGAAGTTTGCTCCGCCCGGCCGCGGGGGGGCACCCTCGATAAACGGTGCGTCGTGGTCGAGGACAGACCACGGGTTCATATTGATATTGAAGTACTCCAGACGCAGGGCCCCCTCGGGGGTCTTGTCGGCTTCGAGTTTCGAGCGGAGTGTTTCGTTTCCGCTCCAGACCTGGCGGGTGTAAAGCCTGTCGAGAATTCTCGATGCCTCGAAGAGCTTCACGAGGGCTTTCTTGTCACCATCCGAAAGCTTCGATACGTCTGCCGTAATCTCAACCGGTGTGAACCGCCTGATCTTCGCCTCGAGGTCTTTTGTTGTCTTTGTGTCCATTTCGTTCTTTTTGCATCCAACAATGAGGAGTGGAATAGCAATAAGCAGTAAACTTCTGCGCAGAGAAACCATGGTAAGCTCCAAAAGGATACGGATGTGCACGTTAGAGGAAGCGCGCGCGGGCAATTCGAAGGTACATCTTATAGTATGGAGAATCAAGCAACTCTGATCAGGGGGCCGGCTGCTGTTGCGTCAGACAATGCAGCGTGCCGAATCCGAGCACGAGATCGACGGCATGAATTCCGACCACGGGTCGGTCTGTGAAGAGCTCCGAAAGAGTGCCGAGCGCGATGCGGTCGTTCGGATCATTGAACGTTGGGACGATGACCGCCGCATTCGAGATGTAGAAATTCGCGTAGCTTGCCGGGAGACGCATCGTATCATAGTAAAGAGGGGCGGGCGTGGGCAGTGGAACAACCTGTATCTTCGATCCATTCTCCAACTTCATCCCTTCCAGCCGTTCTCGATTTTCGTGGAGCGGCCGGTAGTTCACATCCTTGGGATTAGATTCCTGTATGAGGACGACCGTCGCTGGATTGACGAACCGGCACAGATCGTCCACATGACCGTGCGTGTCGTCGCCGACGATCCCGTCGCCGAGCCAGAGAACATTCGTTACTCCGAGGTTGTCGCGAAGGGCCTGTTCCACTTCTTCCTTCCCGAAGCCAGGGTTGCGTACCTGAACAGTCTTGTGCAGAAGGCATTCCTCGGTCGTCAGTACCGTCCCGCGTCCATTGACGTCGATGCTTCCGCCTTCGAGGACAAAATCCTTGTCGCCTATCTTCGCATCGATCAAAGGAACGCCGAGTTTCTTCGCGGCCTTCGGCGGGACAGCGTCGTCCTTCTTCCAATCGGGATAGCGAGCCCAGGCTGTGAAGCGGAACCGCGCAATTGCCACATCGTCCGGCTTCTTGTTGCTTGTGACGAAGATGGGACCGAAATCACGCGTCCAGCCGCGGTTGGTCGGGTAATTGAAGAACTCGATTTGGCCAAGGTTGACGCCGGCTCGAGTGAGAACGCGCTTCGCCTGCTGCTGAACCCGGGTCGTCGCTATGATCCGGACAATTTCACCCGCGGAAATTCTCTTTGCCATTTCCCCGAAGACCCAGGGAATGGGCGAGAATTTACCTGGCCAGTCGGTCTTGTTGTGCGGCCAGCCAAGCCAGGTCGCCTCGTGGTTTTCCCATTCGGCGGGCATATGATAACCCAGTGCCGCAGGAGTCTTTCCTCTTGTGTTCATCGAGCTTTCTTCCTTGGAGCTTGGTCAAGAAAACGTTGTGTGATCCCGCCATACATATCGATTCTCCGGTCGCGAAGAAAAGGCCAGTTTCGGCGGATATCCTCGAGATGAACAAGGTCCACCTCGCTGATCAGAATTTCCTCTTTGTCGATCCCGGCTTCTGCAAGAACAACACCCTGAGGATCAGCGATGAAGGTAGTGCCCCAGAATTCAATTCCAGCGGTTTTTTTGTTCGGTTTCTCATGACCGATTCTGTTCACCGCGGCCACGTAGATTCCGTTGGCTATCGCATGACCCCGCTGCACCGTTTGCCACGCATCGCGCTGGACTTTCCAATGCTGTTTCTTTTCGTGCGGATGCCAGCCGATCGCAGTCGGGTAGAACAGAATCGAAGCTCCCTGCAATGCAGACAACCGGGCTCCTTCCGGGTACCATTGATCCCAGCAAATGAGCGTGCTGATCCGTCCCACTCGCGTATCGAATGCCTGAAAACCGAGATCACCCGGTGTGAAATAAAACTTCTCGTAGTATGACGGATCGTCGGGGATGTGCATCTTGCGGTAGAGTCCGACCATCTCGCCGCTCGCGTCGATGATTGCGGCGCTGTTGTGGTAGATACCGGCCGCTCTTCGCTCAAAAAGGGGAGCGATCAGTACGACCTTGAGCTTCTTCGCCAGCTTTGAGAGCGTCTGGGTCGTTGGTCCGGGGATCGGTTCTGCAAGATCGAACAACGCAGCGTCTTCGGTCTGACAGAAATAGGGGGAAAGAAACAGCTCGGGCAGGCAGACAACATGCGCGCCTCCGTCAGCCGCTTCCTCGATTCCTGCAATCGCCTTCCTGAGGTTCTTGTCCGGATCGGACCCCAAAGCCATCTGAATCAACCCAACGCTGAATTTCTTTGGGACGGGCATGGTATCAACACCGATTGGTGAAAAATGTGAGGACAAAAGTACCGCTATATGCTTTGAGAATCAAGACAGCGGGAACGAGAAGATATGGACGAGATCGGATATTCGTTTAGCCGGCCGCACTCCTTGACAAAGATACCAATACTTGCGATAATGGTGACAATTCGATGACAATGGAATTCAACAAGCGCACATACCTGATCTTGCTGTTCATGGTCGCCCTCTGGTGCGGAGGAATCCTTCTTGCTCCCGCGTTCAGCACCGCTCTTCCGGGCGCCTCGACGCTTCTCTATTCGTTCTATTCCCCGATTTGTCATCAGATCGACGCGCGATCGTTCCACCTGTTTGGTGAGAAGATTGGTGTGTGTTCCCGTTGTTCCGCGATCTACTTCGGATTCCTGCTTTCGATGGTTCTGTATCCGTACGCTCGTGGGTTGCAGGCGCCGGCATTCCCGGCGAAGCACTGGATCGCTCTCGCGATTGTTCCGATGCTCATCGATGTGCTCATCAATGTGACGGGGATCCACGTGAGCACGCTCCTGACCAGAGCGATGACAGGTCTGCTGTTCGGCTTCGTCCTGCCTTTCTATCTACTTCCCCCTCTGCTGGAGGGCATTGCACAACTTCGAGATCAATACTTAGCACGAGGAGGTTTCTTCTATGCTCGAAAAACCGAATAAGATCCGAACCGCTCTCATCAGCGGCGTCGCGATTGGCGTTGTCGCCGCCATCCCGGGTCTCAGCCTGATCAACTGTTGCTGCTGTGTCGGTGTGTGGCTTGGCGGAATGTTGGCGATCTATCTGTACAAACAGGAGTTCACGGAAGGGATGCCACCGCTGGAATCCTCGGATGCGCTGATGCTTGGATTGATGGCGGGGGTTGTGGGCGCTTTCGTCGCCACATTGATCAACGTGTTGATCCATGTAGTATTTGGTCCGGTCGAAGCCGAGCTCGTCAGGTCGATTGCAGGAAAATTGCTGGATCGGCTGTCTGAGCAGGGAAGCCTGCCATCGGACGCGGTTGAAAATCTGAAAGAACAGATCGAACAGTCCGTCAAGGACTCGGGTCGCATGTCGAATGTCTTCGGCGGGTTGTTCATTACGCTGATTGTCTATCCTATCTTCACAATACTTGGGGCCCTTCTTGGGTATACATTGTTCCGTCCGAAGACGCCTCCGCACACAACGCAGGCATAACGTCATGAAAACCCGATATCTCTCCTTGTGGTTATTGTGCAGTGTCATTGGTATCAACTCTGCAATTGCTCAGAACGGGATAGCAGATGTCCGCAAGGTCCTTATGGACCAGGTGAAAGCCTGGAACGATGGAAGCGTTGAAGGATACATGAAGGGGTACTGGAATTCCGACAGCACGACGTTTGTCAGCGGTGGAACCGTGACACGCGGTTATCGCGGGGTTCTTGCGCGATACAAGAAGGGATATGACACGCGGGAAAAAATGGGTAAGCTGGAATTCACAGAGTTGAGCATCCGGAACATCGCGAGCGACATCGTTATTGCCACCGGAGGCTGGCAGCTTACGAGGGCACAAGACCAACCGGGAGGCCGATTCACGCTCGTCCTCGAGAGGAAGCCGGAGGGTTGGCGCATCGTCTACGACCACACATCATCTGCAAAATGAACAACACGCAAGGGGCGATTCGAGAATCGCCCCTTGACGTTCTACCTGGCAAGCAAATCCATCACTGCGGCAGCCGTTGCTTTCATGCCCGCCCGAATCGTGGGCTCTGGCAGAGGAGTAAATTGGCTTGAGTGAAGGGAAGGGAGAGGAATTCCGTCCTTCCTGCTCCTTTCCACTTTTGCCGGGTCGATCGCTCCCAGCCAGAAGATGCACAGCGGAATCTTGTCATCAAGGCTGTAGGCCCCGAAATCCTCCCCACCCATAACGGGTTCCACCTTCAACACCTTTTCTTTTCCCAGCGCTGATTCGAACGACCGCGCAACTCGTTTCGTAAACTCCGGGTTGTTATACGTCGAGGCGGTAAATTCGCTCTCATCAATTCGTATGACCGGCATCCTGTCGGAAGGTACGCCTGCCGCCAAGGCGATGCCGCGGGCAATCCGCTCGATGGATGCGAGGATCTTTTTCCGAACGTCTTCTTTGTAGGCACGGACGGTAATCTGCAGACGGACCTCGTCCGGAATAATGTTATGCTTCGTTCCGCCGTGGATCGAGCCGACTGTCACGACGGCCGGATCAAGCGGTGAGTTTTCTCTGCTCACGATCGTCTGAAGAGCGAGGACGATTTCGGAAGCGATGACGACGGGATCTTTTGTCGATTGCGGATATGCACCATGTCCGCCGACGCCGCGAACCAGGATGTCAACGGAAGTAACGCTCGCAAGCGTGAACCCTTCACAAACTCCCACAGTTCCGGCATCCATCGTCGCATTATCGTGAAGCGCGAGAATGAAATCAGGCTTTGGGAAGCGGGTGTATAATCCTCCATTGAGCATCGCGTGCGCTCCGGCGCCCCGCTCCTCGCACGGTTGACCGATCATGATCACCGTTCCCTTCCAGCGGTCCTTGAGCTGACTCAGGAGCGTCGCGGTGCCGAGGAACGACGTCATGTGAATGTCGTGACCGCACGCGTGCATCACCGATACATCCTGCCCGGCGTCGTCTTTCGTTGTAACAGTGCTGGCGTAGGGAAGTCCGGTTCGTTCCGCAATGGGCAGTCCGTCGAGGTCGGTCCGGACCATGACTGCCGGGCCATCGCCGTTCTTCATCACGGCAACGAGTCCGTAACTGACGCGTCTCGCGTCTTCGTACTTCCCCACCCGTTCCGTCACCTCGAAGCCGAGCCGTCGGAGTTCCTTTGCCATAAATTCGGATGTTTTCTCTTCATGATAGGAAATCTCCGGATTGCTGTGAAGGTAACGGTATGTCTCGAGCAGCTTCGGCAGTTCGCGATCAACGATGCCATCCATGGATTGCCGGGCATGGAGCGAGACAATTGTCACCGAGAGAAAAAGGAGTATGCGTGCAGCGTTGGCGATTCTCATATAACTCCCGCGCATGGTGGATGAAATCAAGGAAGGTCTTAGCGTTTGCGAAGCTTGATCCGGAAGGTCGTTCCTGTTCCCGGCTTGCTGTCCCGAAGGATGAGTTTTCCGCGGTGGTACGACTCGATGATGCGTTGTGCGAGGCTCAATCCAAGTCCCCAGCCGCGCTTCTTGGTTGAGAACCCGGGCCTGAAGACCTCTTTGCGGTACGTCATGTCGATCCCTTTGCCCGTGTCGGTCACGTCTATGTTGATATGCTCGGGACGTTCCGACAGCGAAATCGTGATCCTGCCAGCGCCGTTTTCGATCGCATCAAGAGCGTTCTTGATCAGGTTCTCGATGACCCACTCGAACAGCTCTCCGTTGACGTTTGCTTGAACCGGAGTCTTGTATTCGAGTGTGAGCTGCACTTTCTTGCCCGTCTGAGGGATCCGCCGCTGGAAATATTGAATGACCTTCTCGATGATCTCAACCAGATTCTCTTCCTTGAGGTCGGGCTTCGATCCGATGCGCGAGAAACGACTTGCAATCTTCTGCAAACGCTGCAGATCGTTGTCCATGTCGTGCAACGTTTCAACGACCGTCTCATCCCCGTTTCCGGTCTGGTGCCTGAGGAGTTCAACCCACCCCATCATGCTGGAGATGGGGGTGCCCAGTTGATGCGCAGTCTCGCGCGCCATCCCGACCCAGATGCTGCTTTGTTCGCTCCTCTTGATGTAGCTGAAACTGATGTAGCCGATAAGGATGAACACCGCAACGACGCCGAACTCGACGTACGGAAGAAGACGAAGCCGGGTGATCAGCTTCGACTCGCCATAGTGGACGTAGTTCAGGATAACATTCTCCCCGGCCTCGACTCTGATCCGTGGATTATGCATATCCATCTCCTGGATGAGGTCCTTCAGGAATGATCGCTGGGCGTCCGTGGATATCGTGGAGTCGAGCTTGATGTTGCGAACATACATCGGATACGGGGCAATGGGCTCATTGGACGAATCGGAAAGAATCATCGGGAAATCGATGTTGCGAACGATTTCTTCGACGACGAACGTGTAGTCGCCATTCTGCGTCGTGCTGCTTCCCATGTACTCAAACGACTTCGCGTACAGGCTGGCAATATTCTTCTGATTGACTTCGAGGTCGCTGACAATGGAGTGCGTGTACCAAAGCGTTCCAGCGACGATGACGAACGCAAGAATGAGGAGACCGACCTTGAGTTCGCTCGACTGAGGAAGCAGATTTCGATTGTGGTTTATCATTGCCGGTTTAACGTCCGGTGCGTCATGGGGATTAGCGGGCGATGAGTGTCTGGTCACGCCGCGCGCCGACAGAGACCATCCAGATCTTCGTTCCGAGGAGCGAGGCGAAAGCCTCCACATAGGCGCGTGCTCTTGCAGGCAGTTTTCCGTACGAGCGTACGCCCGATGTCGGTGATTTCCATCCTTTGAACACGCGGTACTCAGGCTCGATGTGCTCGAGCGTTCGCAGATCTGTGGGGAAATTTTCGATCTTCCTGTTCCCAACGCGGTACGCTGTGCATACCTTTATCTCTTCGAATTCATCGAGGACGTCGAGCTTCGTGATGGCCATTTTCTGGATGCCGTTGATCCTTATTGAGTACCGGAGGCTGACGAGGTCGAGCCATCCGCAGCGTCGCGGCCGTCCCGTGGTGGCACCGTACTCGCCGCCGGTTTTTCGCAGGCGCTCACCGGTTTCGTCATTCAATTCCGTCGGAAATGGACCGTTCCCGACGCGGGTGGAATATGCTTTGACCACTCCGATGACGGATGTGATGGCTGTGGGAGGGATCCCGAGGCCGGTGCACGCTCCTCCGCTGGTTGGACTCGACGACGTGACAAACGGATAGGTGCCATGGTCGACGTCAAGCAGCGCACCCTGCGCTCCCTCGGCGAGAATAACCTTCTTCCTCTTGAGAGCGTTGTTCAGATACAGCGATGTATCAGTAATGTATTCATCGATCTTCTTGTCAAACTCCTGATACTCGTGTATGATCTCGTCGACATCGAGTTCCTTTGAGTTGTACAACTTGCTGAACAGCTGGTTGTTTTCCTCGATGTTGCGTTTCAACTTCGCACAGAGAGTGTCCCGGTCGAGCAAATCGACGACGCGTATCCCGGTTCGCATGTATTTGTCGATGTAGGCAGGACCGATCCCGCGCCCCGTCGTGCCGATCTTCTGGTCCCCCTGCTCGCGGATGGAATCCAGCAGCTTGTGATACGGCATGATGAGGTGCGCGTTGTGACTGATGAGCAGCCGCCCCTTCATGGAGATGCCGAGGGAATGCAGTTGACCGATCTCCGTCATGAGCGCAACGGGATCGAGAACAACGCCGTTCCCGATGACACATGTGACATGCTTGTGGAAGATTCCGGAGGGAATGAGATGAAGAACATACTCCTTTGTCGTCATCCCGCCGGGTCCTTTCGAGGGGATGACGACGGTGTGACCGGCATTGGCGCCCCCCTGATAGCGTGCGACGATATCGACTTTCTCGCTGAGATGGTCGACGATTTTCCCTTTCCCTTCGTCCCCCCATTGAGCACCGACGATAATCTGAACAGGCATACGCAGTCCTTGAAGGCAGTTTTGAAATACGTGAAGGATCTTCTGTGCGGGAAGGGCTCAGCGATGGACTGAAAGACCGTCAGCGCCTCTGAATCGGTTGATCTCGGATCACTGATCGTCGCTTTCCCAAAAAGTGTAGCGAAAAAAAGAACGAAATACAAGACAGCCTCATTGCAGCCGTATCTTTGCCTTTCACTCGTTTATCGGTTATATTTTCACCACAAACCGGATCGACTGCTCATTCCCAAACCCTGAAGGTCAAGCGTGGATAAATTCGTCATTCACGGTGGAAAAAAATTACGGGGCACCGTTGAAGTCAGCGGCGCCAAGAATGCCTCGCTGGCTTTGATGCCGGCGACGCTCCTTGCTTCCGGAGAGTACGCACTTCACCGGACTCCCATGCTTCGGGACGTGACAACGATGTCGCGCCTGCTGGAGACCATGGGGCTGAAAATCAGCCGCACCGATCACACGCTTCACATCGATGCATCGGAGGTCACGAGTTTCGAAGCGCCGTACGAGCATGTCAAGAAAATGCGCGCTTCAATCTATGTGTTGGGACCGCTCGTAGGGCGGTTTGGACAAGCACATGTGTCGCTCCCCGGCGGGTGTGCGTGGGGTCCAAGGCCGGTCAACCTGCACATTGAAGGATTGCGCAAACTTGGTGCTCAGATCGACGTCGAGGGGGGGTATATCAGAGCCAAAGCGAAAAGGCTGCGGGGTGCGAGAATTGTCTTCGATGTCTCCAGCGTCGGAGCGACTGGAAACGTGATGATGGCTGCCGTCCTTGCGCAGGGCACGACTGTCATCGACAATGCCGCCATGGAACCTGAAATTGTCGCCCTGGGGGAATTCCTGATCCGTATGGGCGCGAGAATCGACGGGGTTGGCACGAATCACCTCGAGATTGAGGGCGTAGATTCGCTGCATCCGGCAGATTGTGTCACGATCCCCGACAGAATCGAGGCCGGGACGCTGTTGATCGCGGCAGCGATGACAGGAGACAAAGGTGCTTCGGTCCGAGTTGAACAGTGCAATCCGGCGCATTTGAGTGCAGTGACCACGAAGCTGGAAGATGTCGGGGCTCAACTCACGCTCGGAAAAGATTTCGTGGAGATCGTTCCGCCGGAAACCATCCGGCCGGTGAATATCACCACGTCGATCTATTCCGGCTTTCCTACCGACATGCAGGCTCAATGGATCGCCATGATGAGCCTCTCGAAAGGAACAAGTATTGTCACGGAGACAATTTATTCTGATCGCTTCATGCATGTGCCCGAGCTGGTTCGACTCGGCGCTGACATCACCGTCAAGGATAATATCGCCACGATCGTCGGCGTGGAACGGCTGACCGGCGCCAAAGTGATGTCCACAGACCTGAGGGCAAGCGCGTCGTTGATCCTGGCAGGACTTGCTGCCGAGGGAACAACGGAGGTGCTGCGCGTCTACCACCTCGATCGGGGTTATGAGCAAATAGAATTGAAACTCTCCCGGCTCGGCGCCGACATCGAGCGCGCAACAAGCGAAGAGTTCTAGCAAATTGTTGAGTTTCGAATTTCCAAAAAAAAGATGAACCGCCGAGGACGCCAAGATCGCCGAGTGTTTGATCTTTGGGAAGAAGAATACCTGATATTTTCTTCGTGTCTCTTAGGGCGGGCGGGAGAGTCACGAAAGTAGCAGGGGTTTGAGGGCTTCTTTTTTCCTCTCTTCTTCGTGACTTTGTGGTGGAGTCTTTCTTCTTTTCACTCGACATGGCGATGGTCAGAGAGTTGTTTTCATACAGGGCGCACAAGGTAGCAGTCATCCTGTTGTTCGTCATCTCTCTGGCGCTGACGCAGGTTCCGCTGTTCAATTATCTCGGGTATGAATTCTCCGCGGTTATCGCTCTTGTCTGGAGCCTCGCTGCGGGACTGCTGACCATTTCGCTCTGGAACAAGTCCTCCGCTGAATCATCCGTTGAACTCAAACCATTCCTCGTTCGCTCGATCGTACTTTCGCTTGTACCTCTTCTCATCCCGGCTCTCGTTATCAGCGTGAACGCGTTCTGTGTCAAGAACTGCTCGTTTCTGCAGGGTGCGATGCTGTTTCTGCTGATCGTCGTTCCGGGTGTTCTCCTTGTCCACGCGTTCTCGTTCCTCATCGCCGTGTCCATGAGGCGATGGAAGAAAACGATTTTCTTCCTGGGCTGGATAGTGATTCTCTCGCAGATCGGGTACGTCACGTTCACACGTCCTCAGATTTTCGCGTTCAATCCGATCCTCGGATATTTTGCCGGCCTTACGTACGATGAGACGCTCGTCGTCCTCAACCGCCTCCTGGTGTACAGGATCGGAACCCTGGCGTTTGGTGCGTTCCTGCTTATTGAGGCATGCGCGATTCATTATCGGCGGACGAGCATCACCGGAGAAAAACCGCAAGAGCTGTCGAGGATGATGCAGTCTCTGGCGGTGGTCTCCCTGGTACTTGCGGGAGCCCTCTACGGATTCAGTGACCGTCTCGGGATGTCTTCCTCGGAATCTTCGATCGAACAGACGTTGGGTGGAAGAACCGAAACCGAGCATTTTATCATTTCGTATCCTGATTCTCTTCTGAAAGGCAAGCGGCTCCAACAAGTTGCGCAGCTGCACGAGTTCTACTTCGATCAGCTTGTTCGGGCTCTTCGCGTCCAGCCCTCGAGGAAAATTCACACCTTTCTCTATGCTTCGTCTGATCAGAAGGGAAGACTCATCGGCGCCGGAGGGACGAACCTGGCCAAGCCGTGGCTGTGGCAGCTTCACATCAATCTCGGTGACGTTGATGGATCACTGAAGCACGAACTCGTTCACGTCCTTGCGGCGGAGTTTGGATTTCCGCTCCTGAGGGTTGGCGTCAACTCGGGGCTCATTGAGGGCCTGGCCGTGGCGATGGAACGCATGGAGTTCGAGGAGCCGATCAACCGGCTTGCAGGCATGGCATTCGCAGCCGGCGGCACACCTGATTTGGTCAGCCTGTTTTCTCTCTCGGGATTTATGAAAGCGCCTGCTGGGGTGAGCTACACACTCGCAGGCTCATTCTGCCGGTTTCTGATCGATCGGTACGGCATGCGACGGTTCAAGCTGTTGTACAGGACGGGTGAATTCGAAATCCTGTACGGCCAAACCCTCCCGGCGCTCCTGCATGACTGGCGGAAAACCATGACAGGGTTTCGGTACAGCGAGGCCGATCTCGCAAAGGCAGAGTATTTCTTCAAACGTCGATCAATCTTCGGCAAGGTCTGTGCTCGTGTGATTGCGAATCTCAACAAGGAGACCCGCTCGCTTCTCGTGCAACGAAAATATGATGAGGCGCTGGCGTCCGCAGACAAATCACTCAGCCTGACGGTCAACGCGGACGCGGTCTATCAGAAAGCAGCTGCCCTGTTGAGGCTCGGAAGATATTCGGAGGCGGTCTCCTTCACAAAAACGCAACTGGCGGACAGCGCCGCTGCATCGTCGTTCCTGACCCTGAAGCTATCGTTGGGCGATGCACTCTGGGGCGTGGATTCTCTCGAACCTGCGATGAAGGCGTATTCCGAACTTCTCCGCTCGCATCTGTCATCGTCGTGGGATGAGACGCTTGCGCTACGGCTTGAAATACTCCTCAAACCCGATCTCGCGCGTGAACTCAAATCATTCCTCCTCTCCTCCGTTGAAGATTCTCTGAGGATGGCAGCGGTTCAAAGGCTCGTTGCCCGCTTTCCAGCGGAGTCCATTCCCAGATACCTCCTCGTGCGAGAATTGAATTCGAAGGAACGATACGAAGAGGCGCTGCAATTGCTCGACAACGTCCCGCCGTGGAGGTCTCCCATCCTGGAACTGGCCCGTCAGCGCCGGCTTGGACAGCTCTCATTCGCTATCGGCAAATATGAGAAAGCAAAAATCTATTACTGGCAGTCACTCAATCACCTCTACCGCGATGTGCAGGGCGTTGAGCTCGAGGAACAGATCCGCCTCTGCAGCTGGATGGAATCATTTCGGCTCAGAATGAATTGATTTTCCTGCAACTTTTGGCTTAATTGACGTCGATTGCTGCAGTCCCACTAACCGCAAACGCTGTTCTGACGAATACTCCTGGAGATAACAATGAAAACAACAATAACTGATGTATGGGCGCGTGAAATCCTTGATTCCCGCGGAAATCCAACCCTCGAGGTCGAGGTAACACTTGAAGACGGCATCATCGGCCGCGCAGCGGTTCCAAGTGGTGCATCGACAGGCGAGAACGAGGCGGTCGAGCTTCGCGATGGAGACAAATCCCGCTACAACGGCAAGGGCGTTCTGAAAGCCGTCGGAAACGTCAACGACATCCTCTCAGAAGAGGTCGTCGGCTTCGATACCACCGACCAGGTTGGGATCGACAAGATGATGATCGCTCTCGACGGTACACCCAACAAAGGGAAGCTGGGTGCGAATGCAATTCTGGGCGTATCACTCGCGGTCGCAAAAGCGGCAGCCCAATCTTTTCACATGCCGCTCTATCGCTACATTGGTGGAACCAATGCCAAAATCCTGCCTGTCCCGATGATGAACATCCTGAACGGTGGAAGTCACGCCGACAACAATGTCGATTTCCAGGAATTCATGATCATGCCCATCGACGCTCCATCGTTCGCCGAAGCGCTGCGGATGGGAGCGGAAGTGTTTCACTCTCTGAAGTCGGTTCTCAAGAAGAAGGGATACAACACGGCTGTCGGAGACGAAGGAGGGTTTGCCCCGAATCTGAAATCAAACGAGGAAGCCCTGGAAGTCATTCTCGATGCAATCCAGAAGGCGAACTACAAGCCCGGCGAGCAGATCTACATTGCCCTCGACCCTGCGGCGAGCGAGTTCTTCGACAAAGACAAGAAGAAATACATCTTCTCAAAGTCGGACAAGTCTGAAAAATCCCCTGAACAGATGGCGAAGTACTGGGAAGGATGGACGAAACAATATCCGATAGCGTCGCTCGAAGATGGCATGGCGGAAAATGATTGGGAAGGCTGGAAGATGTTGACGGATGCGGTAGGCAAGAAAGTACAGCTTGTCGGTGATGATCTGTTTGTGACAAACGTCGAGTATCTCTCGAAGGGGATCGACATGGGCGTCGCAAATTCGATTCTGATCAAGGTCAATCAGATCGGGACGTTGACAGAGACGCTTGATGCCATCGAAATGGCCAAGCGTGCTCGCTACACCACCGTTCTGAGCCACCGTTCGGGTGAGACGGAAGACACGACGATCGCAGATATTGTGGTTGCGACGAACTCGGGGATGATCAAGACGGGCTCGGCCAGCCGCACAGACCGTATCGCGAAATACAATCAGCTCATTCGCATCGAAGAGGAACTCGGCACGAACGGGTACTATGCGAGCTTCGGCGCGCTGAATCAGAAACTAGCTTGATAGTCCACGTATCCTCTAGACTCGGGATGGATTGCATATGACAGAGATAAAGTTCGGAACGGACGGGTGGCGCGGTCTGATTGCTGCCGACTTCACGTTTGACAATGTCGCCAAGGTCGCGCTCGCGACCGCGAACTATTTCAAACGGCACAAGAGGATCAAAAACGGGATCGTGATCGGGTACGACTCAAGGTTCCTCAGCAAGGAATTTGCGCAGACGACTGCGACGATTCTCGCGGACAGAGGGATCAAGGTCATCATCTCCGACAAGATCTCGTCCACGCCCATGGTGTCGCTCCTGACGGTGAAGCTGAAAGCGGCAGGCGGCGTTGTCATCACCGCCAGCCATAACCCGGCACGGTACAACGGTTTCAAGATCAAGGGAGACTTCGGAGGTCCGGCTCATCCTGAAATGATCGAAAAGGTTGAGAAGGAACTGAAGAAAGTAATCAAGTCAAAAGTGGTGAGTAAGAAGACGTATGCGGAGCTGGTGGAGAAGGGGACTATCAAAGAGATGGACTTCACCTCCGTCTATGTCGAGGATCTGAAAACGAAACTTGATTTGCCCCTGATCGCTTCGTCGGGGATCAAGATCGCCTACGACGCAATGTACGGCGCCGGTCAGGGTGTGTTCTCGCAGCTGGTACCGGTTCGTGCAGAGCTGCGCAGCAGCTATAACCCTTCGTTTGGAGGCGGCCATCCCGAGCCGATTGCTCAAAACCTCAAAGACCTCGCTTCAACGGTTGTCATGAAGGGATGCGACATCGGCATCGCGACCGACGGGGACGCCGATCGCGTCGGAGCACTCGATGAAAATGGAGCTTTTGTCGATTCCCACCGTATCTTTGCCATCCTGCTGAAATACCTGGTAACGGAAAAGCACCGGACCGGCGAAATCGCCAAATCCCTTTCCGTCAGCCAGATGATCAACAAAATGTGCCTGAAATACGGGCTGAAGCTGCACGAGACCCCGGTAGGGTTCAAACACCTCTGCCGGCTTATGACCGAGAGAAATATCCTGATCGCTGCCGAGGAGAGCGGTGGATTGGGACTCAAGGCGCACCTGCCGGAACGCGACGGCATCTACGTCGGACTGCTGCTCGCGGAAGTGATGGCAGCGCGCAAGCTGAAACTGAGCGAACTTGTTGAGGAACTGATGCTCGAGTTTGGCTGGCACTACTACAACCGCATCGATGCCCACATGACGGAAAAGCAGAAACAGAAGACTCTGGCCGGTTACAAGAAAGGGGTCAAGAGCCTCGCGGGGATGCTGGTGAGAAAAGTGGAGACGGGGGATGGCTACAAGTTGTTTTTCGACGGTGGCTGGGTGCTGGTGCGGGCGTCAGGCACGGAACCGTTGATCCGGTTCTACGCGGAAGCCGACTCTGTGTACAGAGTCGATTCGCTCCTCAAGGCCGCGATGGAAGTCTGACGCCGGATTCCCCAGGTCGCTCGTCGGGGGCCCGGCAACGCGCAAACAGGAAGTACGGAGTGGGTTCCAAAACCTCCCTGATTCCACAGCGGAGGTTTTTTTTGTCGATTTGATATGGAGTATCTCGACGCCATCATGACCAGAAGAGTACCATTTGTGTTTGTTCTCGCTGCTTGCCTCGCTGCCGGCGCCCAATCGGAAAACAATCCGAAATCCGCCAGGGCAGTCCGGACAACCGTGGCGCCGGTCATTGACGGCAATCTCAACGAACCCCAGTGGAAGCTGGCACAACCGATTTCCGATTTCACGCAGCAGGATCCCGATGAGGGAGCCCCGGCAAGCCAGAAGACCGAGATCCGCATTCTCTACGATGATGATGCCATCTATTTCGGATGTACGATGTACGACAACGAACCGTCAAAGATCGTCGGCCGTCTTGCACGGCGGGACGATCAGCCGGTCTCTGACGTTTTGTCGATCTGTCTGGATTCCTATCACGATCACCAGACGTGTTTCGAATTCATCGTGAACGCCGCGGGGCTCAAAGCGGATATTCTGCAGTACAACGACGGTGTCGATCTGGACAAAACCTGGGATGCGGTCTGGGATGCGAAGACATCGGTCACCAGCGACGGATGGGTTGCGGAAATCAAGATCCCGTTCCACGCACTTCGCTTTTCTCAACAGGAGATCTATGAGTTTGGGCTGCAGGTGATCCGCCGGATCGCGCGCAACAACGAACGGCAGATGTGGGCATTGGTCCGGAAGAGCGAGAGCGGTTTCATCTCGAAGTTTGGCCGCCTCGAAGGAATAGAAAAACTCCGTCCATCCGCAAATCTTCAGATCATTCCGTATGTCGTCGGGAGCGGCAAGTTCGTGCCTGCTTCGCCGGCGTTTCCCAACGGACATGATTTCTCGCCGAATGCGGGCTTCGATTTCAAGTACAGGCCGGGAAGCGGTCTCACGATTGACGCGACGATCAACCCGGACTTCGGACAGGTGGAGGCAGATCCGGCGGTCCTCAACCTCACGACGTTTGAGACGTTCTACCCGGAGAACCGGCCGTTCTTTATCGAGGGGACACAAATCATCCGATTCACAACTTTTGGCGGGCTGGCTGGACCAGGATTGTTCTACTCACGGCGCATAGGCCGGGCGATTCAGGTGGCGGCCCCCCCGGGCGGGTACGTGCTGGATCAGCCGAGGTTTGCCACGATTCTGGGAGCGGCGAAAATTTCTTCGAAGACCGCCGGGGGGCTTTCCGTCGGAGTTCTCGAAGCGGTGACAAGAAAAGAGACGGCGACGCTTGTTGACTCGACGGGCAATCGAACAACACAAGTTGTGGAGCCGTTGACGAACTACAGTCTCATCCGGCTTCGCCAGGACCTGATGGCGAATTCGAACGTCGGCATGATCCTCACTTCGGTGAACCGCGACGGTCGCCCGCCGGCGATGACCGCCGGGATCGATTGGAGCCTCAAGTTCCTGGAGAGCGTGTACCGAGTCGATGGGTTTCTCGCCGGTTCGCGAACGTCGAACAACTCGAGCTCCCGTGTCGACGGCACGGCAGGGAAATTCAATTTCAGCAAGGATGGCGGCCCTCATTGGCGCGGGTCGCTCTCGTTTGACTTCACCGCTCCGAAATACAACGTGAACGATATCGGCTTCTTCCGGCGGCCCAACGACTATGGCTGGGTGGGACAAGTTCTGTACCGGGATGACGAAGTGACATCCCTCAAGCGTCTCTGGAGTCTCAGCTCGATGTATCACCTTCGCCGCAATTTCGACGGGGCGGAACTCATCAATTCGATTACTCTCGATGGCCAGATTACGCTGCCGAACTGGTGGTTCATCGATCTCACCGCATCACTCGATCGCGGGCAGTACGATGACCGCGAGTCACGCGGATACGGACTGTACAGAAAACCCGGCACGCAGAGCCTCAGCCTCGACGTGAAATCAGACAAGCGCGAACTCGCCGTGGGAGAAGTGGTCTTGACCTGGGGGAGCGACCAGCGCCTCGGCCGCTTCCTGTCGATGAAAGGCGATCTGGAACTCAAGCCAGCCTCGAATCTCACGCTGCAGTTCGATCTGGAACGATCGGTGCGGCGGAATGAATTCGCGTGGGCGGACAACGTTGTACCTGCCTGGTCATCTTCCCTGGCAGCCGTTTCCCCGGTTTTCGCAAACCGCACGACGGATAACTGGAGCCTCACAACGAGGGGGTCGTACGTCTTCGCGACGGACCTTACCATTCAGGTGTATTTCCAGATCTTCCTCGCGAAAGGGAAGTACGACAACTACCAGGTGATGCTTGCCCCCGATCGCTTCACGCAGTACCCGCTCTACGCGCGACCGGATTTCAACGAGCTTTCATTCCATTCGAACGTCGTCCTGCGATGGGAGTACTTGCCCGGCAGCACGATGTATCTTGTCTGGTCGCAAGCACGGCTCGGCGGACGCGGAACGTACGAAAGCACACTCACCGACAGCTTTAGTAATACGTTTGCTCTTCCGTCGGATAATGTGGTCCTGCTGAAAGTCAGCTATTGGTTGAGTATGTAGATAGATTGTCGATTTGCAAATACCGATTGAAAGACACGTCGACGAGTTGATAATCCACGTGTGATCGGACCGACTATAACCCCAACCAAAGAACGGTTGGCTAATGGAAAACATCGTCTCCCATCGTTCCAATGATGAATCGATCTCTCTGTTTCCCGATTTGTTTCCTGCTCATTCTCTGCGGCTCGCTGGTCGCCGGAAGCAACCCGAAAAAAGCCACGGCTGTTCGTACTCCCGTTGCGCCGCGCATCGATGGTGTGCTCGACGAGCCCGAATGGAAGTTAGCGAAGCCCGTGAAGGATTTTCTGCAGCAGGACCCGGATGAAGGTGCGCCGGGGACGATGCCTACGGAGTTCCGGATTCTGTATGACGATGAGGCAATCTATTTCGGCTGCACCATGGATGACCCTGATCCGTCGAAGATCATCGCTCGTCTCGTCCGGCGGGACGATGAGGTGTTATCAGACAATATCTCCATACGAATCGATACGTACCACGACCATCAGACGAACTTCGAATTCACGATCAACGCGGCAGGAGTAAAGATCGATATCCTGCAGTACAACGATGGACAGTTGGAAGATGCTTCGTGGGACGCCGTGTGGGAGGTGAAAACAAGAATAACCGGGCGTGGATGGATTGCGGAAGTCAGAATCCCCTTCCGCATACTTCGATTTCAGCACCGTGAATCGTTTGAATGGGGGCTGCAGCTCTATCGCCGCATCGCGCGGCTGAACGAATTGCAAATGTGGGCCTTGAGGAGCAAGAGCGAAGGAGGTCACACATCGAAGTTCGGTCATCTTGTCGGCATCGAACATATCCCTTCGACGTCAAATGTCGAAATCATTCCGTATGCTGTGGCGGACGCGCGGTTTGTGCCAAAATCACCGAGTTACCCGGATGGTCACGAAATAAAGCCGAATGCCGGGTTCGATTTCAAATACAGGCCAGCGAGCGGCTTCACAGTGGATGCGACGGTGAATCCCGATTTTGGCCAGGTGGAAGCAGATCCGGCAGTTTTGAATCTCACAACGTTTGAGACATTCTATCCTGAGAAACGGCCCTTCTTTGTCGAAGGGTCGCAGATTATGCAGTTCACGACGTTCGGAGGAGATTTTGGGCCGGGGCTTTTCTATTCCCGCCGGATCGGACGTGCGCTGGACGTCGAAGCTCCCGGGGGAGGGTACGTCCTGAATAAACCGAGATTTGCCACGATACTTGGAGCAGCCAAGATTTCCGGCAAGACGGCCAGGGGACTCTCCGTTGGCGTCTTGGAGGTGGTGACAAGAAAGGAAAGGGCGACACTCGTCTCGGCTTCCGGTGGACGAACTGAAACAGTGGTTGAACCGCTCGCGAACTACAGCCTGGTTCGCCTAAGGCAGGACGTTCTTGAGAACTCAAACATCGGCATGATCGTTACGTCTGTCAACCGTGACGGTGTTCTCCCCGCCATGACTGCAGGAGCCGATTGGAGCCTCAAGTTTGACGAAAGCATGTATCGCGTTGACGGATTCCTCGCCGGTTCGCGAACCACGATTCCTGAGGTAGGCCGCGCAAACGGTACGGCAGGCAAGTTCAATTTCAGTAAGGACGGTGGACCTCATTGGCGCGGGTTCGCTTCATTCGACTTCACATCGAAAAAATACAATATCAACGACATGGGATATTTCCGGCGGCCGAACGACTATGGCTGGATGGGGCAGGTCCTCTATCGCGATGATGAAGTGACGGAATCACGCCGGTTCTGGTCGCTGAGTTCCATGTACCATCTTCGCCGCAATTTCGACGGTGCTGAACTCAATCATTCGGTTAGCCTTGAAAGTCAGCTCACGCTTCCGAGCTACTGGATGTTCGAAGCGCGTGCAGAAATTGACCGGGGAAAGTACGACGATCGGGAAATGCGCGGCTATGGATTGTATAGAAAGCCCGGGACCCAGACTGTGGCGCTGGCGGTTGAATCAGACAAGAGGCAACACATCGTTGGCCATGGAGCATTCTCGCTTGGGTCCGATCAGAGAGCCGGCAGGTACTTTCAGATCATGGGGGAACTGGAGCTGAAACCGGCCACAAACATATCGCTGGAAATGGAACTTCAACGAGGCCTCCGCGAGCACGAATTCGCATGGGTCGCACATCTTACAGGCCCGCCGGATGGAACCATCTTTGCAGAGCGGTCGGCCGATGAATGGAGCCTCATGACGCGCGGGTCGTACGTGTTCTCCACGGAGCTCACGCTCCAGGTGTACTTTCAGCTCTTCTTCGCAACAGGAACGTTCGAGAACTTCCAACAGGTTTTCGGTGATGACCGCCATTTTGCACCGTACACGTGGTCGCTCCCGTCGCGTGATTTCAATGACCTCTCTTTCAATTCCAACGTTGTTTTGCGATGGGAATACCTCCCTGGGAGTACAGTGTACCTTGTCTGGTCGCAATCCCGGCAGGGCGAACGCGGATCGTACCGAAGCACATTCGGGGATAATCTAAGCAATACCTTCGCCCTCCCTTCGGACAACGTGCTTCTCCTGAAAATCAGCTATTGGCTGAGTATGTAGAGTATTCTCGATTGCCAATTGGTCAACAATAATCGACAATCGAAAACCGACAATCGACAATTACGATGAACCAGATGGATTCACCCCGTTCAACCAAGTTAAAGCACAATGACGAACTCGTCGTGCAGGTGGAAGACGCCGCTTTCGAGGGGAAGACTATTGCCCGATTGGAAGGATTTGTCATTTTTGTCGAGGGGGCCGTTCCCGGCGATACGGTGCGAGTCCGCATTCTGAAGGCCAAGAAAAATTATGCGGAAGCGAAGGTCGTTTCCCTGGAGAAGCCGTCGCAATACCGTGTGGCGCCGCGTTGCCGTCACTTCGGGTCATGCGGAGGATGCAAGTGGCAGCATGTCGAGTATCAGAAGCAGCTCCGGTTCAAGCAGCAGCACGTCGTCGATTCCTTCGAACGGATCGGCGGGTTCCCAAGCCCCAATGTACTTCCGATCATCGGTGCCGAGGACGTCTTCTTCTATCGGAACAAAATGGAGTATTCCTTCGCTGAGCAGGAATGGCTCGAAACTCCTCCTGAGAGCGTACCTGATCCAACCAACTCTAAACTCGAAACTCCAATCTCAAAACTCTTCCTGGGTCTTCACGTTCCCCAACGGTACGACAAGGTCCTCGAAATAACCGAGTGCCACCTGCAGTCGGAAGTCTCCAACGCGATCCTCAATTTCACCCGGGCATTTGCCCGACGCGAGAATCTTCCGGTCTACTCATCCGACGCTAACGAGGGTTACCTGCGTTTTCTTGTCATTCGAGAGGGAAAACGGACTCAGGAGACCATGGTGAACCTCGTCACGTTTGAAGATCGACCGGAAATCATGAAAAACTATGCCGGGGAGTTGCTTGCGGCAGTGCCTTCGGTGACGACAATCGTCAACACGATCAATTCCAAAAAGGCTCAGATCGCGTTTGGCGACACGGAGAAAGTCTATGCCGGAGAAGGGGTTATACGGGAGCGGTTGGGAGGGCTGTACTTCACTATTTCGTCCAGTTCGTTCTTCCAGACAAACACCGCGCAGGCCGAACGTCTCTACTCGACGGCGAAGGAGTTCGGCGCCCTTCAGAAAACGGACATCGTGTGGGACTTGTACTCCGGGACGGGGTCGATTGCCTTGTTCGTCTCGGACGCCGTACGACATGTTATCGGCGTGGAGTCCGTCGCAGATGCCGTGAACAATGCCGAGAGAAATGCGCTTTCCAACAAGGTCACGAATTGCAGCTTTGTGCTCGGCGATCTGAAGGACCGTTTGACGAAGGATCGTGCATGGATCGAATCACACCCGAAGCCGGATGTCATGATCATCGATCCGCCGAGAAGCGGCATGCACCCGAAGGTGGTAGAGGAGATCCTGAAGATCGCGCCGGGGCGGATCGTTTATGTCAGCTGCAATCCGGCGACGCAGGCGAGAGATGTGAAAGACCTTGCGGCGAAGTATGACATTGTAGCTCTTCAGCCCGTCGATATGTTCCCTCACACGTATCACATCGAAAACGTAGCCCGCCTCACTCTGCGCCAATAAAATACCAGGGCCAAGTGTTGTGTTTTGGAAAGACTTTGAATGAGCCCACAGCAGGCCACCGAGACTTGAGCGGGCCCCAACTCCAGTCCTTCCGAAACAAAGCACGTACCCCTCAACTCCTCTCTCACAGTCCGCATTCCCTGGCAAGAGAGGGGACGTGCAATTCCTGGATTCACGTCTGCCCACGGTCCTCCTCAGAGCTCAAACAGTGTCCTCTGTGTGTTGGATTGCCTGCAGGAGAGGGGGGGGCAGGGGTGTGTGCCTTTTCCCTTGAGCAGCCCGCAGGAGCGCCCCTCGGCTCTTAGCCGGATCAAAATCTCAGACCGCTTCTGGTTTTAGAAGAAGGATGCGACTGGTGACGACGAGGTGCAGTTACTTCGTTGCTCCCGGGGGGATGGGGCTATCTGTTTCGGTGCCGCTCACCGCGGAAAATGTGGAGTAAATCCAATAGATAAGTCCTACGCCGATGATGACGCCGGCGGCGATGAGATACCAGTTGGGCTTCTTATCGAGGAAGGCTTTGTCAAGCTTTCGTGCCTGCTCTGGAATAACAGTCGAGAGAAGGCTGCTGGAATCACCTGTGTAATCCACCCGCTCGTCATACAACAGCGCTGCTTCAGCGGAGCCCACGAGACGAATGTGGAGCACGTAGCGATCCTTCCACTGTTCCACCGACACGTGGACAATCTTGTCAACCTTCAAAACATTTCCCAGTTGAGCAAGGCAGGGCAAGGTATTGCAGCTGTCGATCTTCGAGAGGCCTGAGAGATCGAGGTTGTTCTTCAGCACGTTGTCCGGCATGACGTCGAACCGCTTCGACTCTGCAAGTACCTCGGCGAACTTCTGCTTCAGCCGTATGCCATCATCCGGGGAAACGCCGCGCGTTTCAAACGGCAGGACTACCACCCGTTCCCCGGCTCCGTTTGGTTCACTGACAGTCGCATTCTGACAAATGCCGTTTGTCACGAGAGTAAGTGACAACGAAAGGAAGAGCGTGATTTTTAGCCGGAGAAGGTTCATGATCTCGAAAGAGTGTACAAAACAAACCGGAAGAGTTCCATCGATTTCTTCTATTCTGAAATGCCGCCAGAACGGATCATTGGAATACCCGCCTTCTGACCAACCTCGAGAAATAGAGGCACGAGGCTTGGGGGAGCTACTCGGTGCCTTCCTTGAGCAAGACCGAAATGATACCGCCCGTACGTCCCGTTCCAAATCGCAAGGTTGCAGCGTTGTGATCGAGATAGTGGATCTCTCTCACTTGTGAAACATGGATATTCCTGAGCGACTCAAGCTCTCCGAAATACATGCCGTTAACATAGACAATTGGGAACTCCACGGTTTGGCCGGCAGGTGCGCCCTGCAGGCTTCTGGGGCCGCGGGACTTCAGAAAGAATGGCCGTTTCAGGCTGATGGCGTCGTAGGCATTCTGTGCCGTTGTTTCCGCGATTTCTTCTGCTGTCAGAATATCGCCTTGTCCCCTGCCTGTGGTTCCCTCCCGAGGAGCAACGCAGCCGCTGATCAGGACCCCGAGAATACATGCAAGCTGAGTTATCCGCATCGATCTTTCCTCCTGCGCCGGATGCTCGACACCATCCTGGAAAAAAGAGGCCCCGCAGGAAATGCGGGGCCCCAGTGTGAGAACATGCTGCCGGCCGCTGCTACTGGTTGGCAGGTGTCTTGTTGAATTGCGCGTTCGTCTGCTCGACCGGGCAGTTCGGGTTGGCGTTCGCTTCGGTCGTCGAATACAGGAACCGTTGCGGGAACGCTGTTCCCTTCGTCGGTGCCAGCGTCTTCGTCACCCCGGCAGAATCCTTATACGATATCGCGAAGTTCACCCGGCGCAGGAAACTGAATGCTTCCGTCTGGTGCATGAGGGAAGCATATGTCTCATTCAGAATGGCCTGCTGGAGGTCTGCCGTCGTCGGGAAATCTGTCGCAACAAACGCCGCGGATGTGTTCTTGAACACGTTGTTGTTGTAGGTCCGGGCATTGTTCAGTTCCGTCAACGCGCTCGCAGTATTGCCGAGACGGACATATGCCTCTGCCATAAGCAAGTGCGTTTCAGATGCACGGAAGATGGGGTATCCGGCATTGATCGCGTAAGCCCCGGTAGCGGTCGTGTTCATGTTATTCTGAGCTGCGTTGAAATAGAACGCGAGCCTTCCGGTCTCACTTGATTTGCCGTCGAACTTCTTCGCCCGCAACATGGGGATGATGAAAGTGTTGGCCGCATCCATGTAGCCGGTGCGAGAAGCCACCATGAAATCGTACCAGAGGTTCTGACTCTGATTCTGAACTGATCCATGGGTGGTCAGGACATCTTCCGATCCTGTAAGACTCGTGATGCCCAGTCCCCCCTCGGTGATGATCTGGTTCAGAATTGTTGCACTGTAAGCCTGGCCGCGGGCGACGTGCATGAGATAGCGCGCCTTCGCCGAATGACCAAGTTTTACCCAGCGTGTGGCACTTCCGCCCATTGATAAAGCATCTTGCGCAAGCGGTACCAGATTCGCATTGAAATCCGCGATTCCTTGATCAAGAACTTTCTGGACCGCCGTATAGACAGCGAGTTGACCGTCGAACTTTGGTTGGAAGTTTGGAGGCGTGATGGCCTCGGAATATGGAACATTTCCCCAGAGTGCTGCCACGTTTCCCATGTGCAGCCCTTCGAGGATCTCTGCAGCGCCTTTCAGGTTGAGCTGACCAGCGGCCGCGGCTTTGTCTTGTACGAGCCGGAGGTTGCCTAACGCTCCTGCGTACGCCGTGCTCCAATCATTGTTGAAATCGTCTGTTGTGCATGTATATGTCACGTAGGTGAGGAACTGACGGTCCGCACCGTTGAGTTGCTGTGACCAAATAGCCGCCAGATACGCCGGGAAGCCCTCTGTGAAGACGGTGAATGACAACTCCGCTCCATTGAAGACCTTGAGCGCCGACGCATCGGATGGCAAAAGGGGATTGGACTCGAAGCCGGTAACATACTTCTCACATCCGACCAATCCCGCCAGGAAAACTGCGACTGTGAGTATGATTATGAAATTTCTCATGATCGAACTCCCGTGGTGGTTAGTAGTCAATCTGGAGCGAGATGGTCCAGGATTTTGTGGTTGGGTTATTAAAGTAGTCTATTCCGATGCCGTTGCCTGTTCCCTGCAGATTGGTTTCAGGATCGTTGCCGGTGTAGTCCGTCCACAGGGCCAGATTGCGTCCCGTAACGCTGACGGTGAGGTTCTGCAACCCCAGGAAGTGAAGCGGCATGGAGTACGACAAGGAAACTTCGCGCAGCCTCACGTAGCCGGCATCTTCCACAAACTGCTCTGTTGGTCCGTTGAATCCGTTCGCCAGGCCGTTTCGGTACCAATCTTCATCAAGGATCACGTCCCCGGCGCCGAAATTCCCGATCTTTCCACGGAAGGAGACTGAACCATCGGCATTCGTGTAGTAGCGCTTCTGTGTGGTTGAGCCAGCGATGACTTTGGACGGTGTATTGCCAGCCCAGTTTTTCAAGGCCGCGGCCTGAGCAGAACTGATTGTGGTCCACATGTCCATGTCACCATGCGTGCCGTACGAATAGAGCGCGCCCTTTGTGCCATTCCATACTTTGCCGCCTTTCTTGATGTCGAGGACGACATTGAGCGCGAGTCTCTCATAGCGGAGAGTATTGATGAAACCTGCCCGCCAATCCGGATTCGGGTCGCCGAGAATTCCCGATGTGGCGTCGATCTGCGGAAAGCCGTTCGCGTCGAGCTTTATGGTTTGATCTGCATTCCGTGCCCACCTGGTGCCATACAGGATGCCTACGGGTTGATTCAGAATTGCGGAGGACGTGGAACCAACAAAGCCCGCCAAAGTGATAACGCTGACGCCGGCCAAATCTGTGACCAGGTTCTTGTTCTTGGACCAGTTGATGGTCGTGTTCCATGAGAACGGCTCGATGCGAAGCCACTCTGCCATTATCTGCAACTCTGTGCCCGAGTTTTCCAGTTTGGCTGCATTCGCAGTCTGCGAGGTATAGCCCGAAGTTGGAGCGACAGTTACGTTCAAGAGAGCATCGGTGGTCTTGTTAACATATTGTGTTACGCCTACTGAGAGACGATCGTTGAGGAAGCGGAGATCGAGTCCGAATTCCGTCTCCGAGGTCATCTCTGGCTTCAGAGTCGTATTTCCAAGCCTGGTTCCGCGGAGTGGAGCACCTCCGTATTGAATACCGCTCAACCCTGTCTGCCAACCGTTTCCGGGTAACGCGTTTCCAAAATACGTCTTGGTCACATAGGCTCCCGGCTGATTGGCGGCAGTTCCGTATGCGACACGGAGTTTGCCGTAGCTCAGAATGCCGTTGTCTTTGAAGAGAGGTACCTCAGTAAACTGCCAAGCGACGCTCGCGGAGGGATAGAAATACGACTTCGTTGCGTCCGCGCCGTAGGTGGAGGCACTCTCCAAACGACCCGTTCCTCGTATGAACACCTGTTTGTAGAGATCGAGGGTAGCTTCACCGAAGACCGCCGCCGATCGAATGATCGAGAATCCTTCACCCGGAGCATAGTTCAGCGCGTTGCTGAATGTCGCCGGAGCATCATAGAGAATGAAGGCGGTCGCATCGGTTGAAATCGAGTGGTTCTGGCGATGATCGATGTGGAATCCGAGCATCAGCGATCCGTTGATGTTCTCGTTGTAATCATATTTCGCCGTCCCCAGCAAATCGGAATTGACCTGGTAGTTCGTGTTGAATGATCGATACGTATCGCCAGTTGGATAACTTGCATCGCCGGGCGGGTACGTCGAGACTTCACGGTCAGTGTAGTAGTCGCCTCCAAGCCGGTAGACGAAATTCAACCACTTCATCGGGTCGTAGGTAAGCTCCACGGTGCCGAGCAGGCGGTCGGTGTTGAGCGTCGTCGGAATGTTATAAATGATGTAAAGGGGATTGTTAAACCCTGGGCCCAAAGCCGGGTTGGCGGACATATTTCTGAACGTCCGCTGAACCCCGTACGTGATTGCTCCCGTCGGCGAAACATAATCGGTCAGGTAGGGGCTCTGATTGAAATCTGGCGGGGTGCGAAGGCCTCCGAGGAGAAGCCCGGATACGTTCGACCCCTGCTGGATGCGGCTCGTCTTGCTGCGGACATACTGAGAAGTGATTTTGACAATAACGTTTTCAGTGAACCGCCGGGTGGCATTTGCCCGGATCGAAGTCCGTAGCAGATCTGAGTTCGATAGGATGATCCCCTGTTGGTTCAGTTGACTCATGTCCACGAGGAAATCACTCCATTCGTCGCCGCCGCGCAGGGTTACGCCGGCATCCACGGTGATCGGGTTCCGGAATAGATCAGTCGCGTGGTTGAAGACGTCTTTGGAGTTCTTCGTAACAATGGTCGCGTATTGATAGTTCGTTCGATCAAGAGCATCCGCGCCGCCGGCTCTCAACCAGATCGGGTCTCCCCACGAACGGACACCGTTGAACAAGAATGCCCCGTTTTGACCCTGTCCAAATTTCTGCTGCAGGGGGAACTCGCGCAGCAGCTGATCTCCGCTTGTCCGGGAACGGACAGAAATGCTCAGCTTCTTGCTTCCAGTCTGCCCTCCGGATTTTGTCGTGATAGCGATGACGCCGTTTGCAGCTCGTGAGCCCCACAGGGCCGCCGCCGCGGGACCTTTGTACACTTCGATCGATTCGATATTATCAGGATTGATATCGTTCACCCTCGACTCTGCGGCGACATATGCTGTTCCACCGCCGATCGATGTGCCGCTGAAGATAGGAACACCATCCAAAACGATCAGAGGGGAGTTGTTGTTGTTGAGTGATCGCACGCCGCGTAAGACGATTCTTGTTGCAGCGCCCGGGTCGCCCGTTGATTCGATGGTAGTAATGCCCGGTGCTTTCGCGGCAAGGCCTGCCACGAGATCATTCGTGCCGACGGTGGCAAGTGATGCAGCGTTGACGCTCGAAACCGAGACGCCCATCTTCTCGCGTTCGACTCGTGTGCCGATCGCCGTGACGACGACACCGCTCAGCGTAACGGCACTCGACTTCAATTTGATGTCGACCGCTGATGTCTTGTCGCTCTGCACCGCTACGGAAACTCGGTACTGCTCATAGCCGATGTAACTGACGACGAGCGTGTAGGGTCCGGGCAGTACATTTTGAATCGTGTACACACCTTTGCTATCGGATGCAGCGCCGTACGAAGTCTTCTCGAGGAAGACGTTCGCTCCGATCATGGCTTCGCCGGTCTGCGCATCGGTGATCGTTCCTTTGATCGTTCCGAGCTGCGCCAGAGCCACGGAGGCTCCCAACGCAAGCGCGATCAGCGAGACAAAAATGTAGCAAGATAATTTTCGCATGCTACCTCCCTTGTGGTGATGGTGGATTAGTGAAGCGTGTATCTCGGATTCAACATCTGATTGCTCTGGAATAGTGTGGAGCTGGATTCTTATTCTTGACAACACTCCGCTGCTCTGAGAGTGAATCTCCAATCGCTGCAATGTTCTGGGCGATATAGAGATTTCCCGCCACTACAATGAATGCGCGAGCTGCAGACGAGAATGTCTCATCGCTTCTACTGCGAAAAGAAGTGAGGTGAGAATATCAATACAACCTGCGCCATCCCCATCAACAAAATGGGAATGCCGCAACAGTTGCTCGATTCGACCTCAAAAACTGAACCGGATTATACAGGAAAATGTTTGGACGTGTTATCGTTCTTGGTTCGTCAAAATGAGTGATTGGGAATCTATCTCATCAAGACCACGGTAATTGCGAACTGACAACAGAGACGAAATGAAACAACGAGTAAGAAGGTGGACGAGGGGGAATCTGGGAAAACACGAACGTGCGAGCATGGTGGTGTTCGTGTTTGTGGGAGCGTCTCCTTCTGGCGGCTAAGTTAAGAGAATTTATGGAAATGTCAAGACGGATAACGCTTCGAGGGCTTCAGAACCCTAAGCCCCAAAATGATATGACTTTATGAAAATGACTGTATAGGCTACTGCAGCTTGATGATACCGTCCCGAAGGAAGTGCGCCTTGCGTACAAGGGACGATGGCTCTCTGGTTTCGACGCTGATGGGCACGGGTTCCTCTACAAAGTACGCCTCCAGATGCTCGCGAATACCGATGCTGTCCCGGGCGGGAATGGAAAAACTGATCGGAATCGTGAGCAAAGTGTCCGGAAATGAAGCCCATTGGAGCGAAATTGAGCCTTCAGTTGTCCCTGAAGCGTACGGAGAAGCTGCGTTGACCAGCTTCCCCTTCATTCCTGAATAGCTGACTTTGAGTTTGACGGGACGGTGTTTCATGTTCAGGTTCACAACGAGTTCCACCGTGAGCATGCTGTCCTTGCGCGCTGTCTGTATCGTCCGGACAATTCGGATCCATGGATCGGCTGGTAGAGAGAGTGAGCGCTCAAAGGTGACCTCAGTTGTCTTCCCTGCGATGGTCGTGTCGATGCCGGCGAAAGCGAGATGCGTGCCGCCCAGGTACTCAGGACTCCGGACAGAAAGATTACCGCGTGTCGAATCCAGATTGAAAGATTGTTCAATCCGGACCGATGGCTTCCACTCCTTCGAATAGGAATTCTCCTGCAGGAGAAAAACCACCATGACAACGAAGAGCGCAGCCGCGATAATCGCAGCGGTCCGCTGCTTCAACGTCTTCAACCATAGCAGGTCTTTCGCCGAGTCGAAGTACACCGCTGCAAATCCGAGTAGAAACGGAAATGCCCAGATCGAGAAGAAGAGGATGTAAGAAAGGACCACCAGACTATTGACCACGGGTGTGATCTCGGGCTGCGCATGCATGAACCGCGCGAGGAAATCAAACGTCTCTGTGAAAAGGAGTCGAAACATGAAATGGGGCGACAGGAGCCAGAATAGCAGTTTCAACATCGGCTGTCGCACAATCATTGCCAGGCCGAGCAGGAAAAGGGCCGTGGCGGGGTAGAGCGCAAGTTTTGCCGAGCTGAGCGATGCCAGCACAACAAAGAGCACAAGAAAAACAAACGCGCGGAGATAGTACGAGTAAGCATCGTGGCGGAGCCGGAGTTTTGGAGAAAGGCGGAGTGAAAGCCAGATTCCAAGGCATGCACCAAGAAAGGCCAGAACGTAATAGCCGTTGATGTCGGTCATCCACGGATATCGAACTCCTTTGAGAAGCGAAACAACATTTTCAGAAAGCCAGACACAGACTTGTATGATGATCATCAGGAGGAACAGCTTGAGCCCCGGGACCTTCGGTCGCATAGTCCCCTCGTAGAATTTCCTCCGCCTCCGCACGAGAATCAAGGCTGCAATAGAAACAGACACTGAAACGAAGATGAAAGTCCAGAGAGCCCAGATGGGGACAAAGAAGGGATATGAACCGGTTTGATACAGGAAATACCTTCCCGTTTTTTCTTCCGGAACGCCGCCATCAAATCTCTCCACCAGCTTGTAGATCAAATCTCCCGAGCGCTTGAGTCCGCTTACCTTGAAGTTATCGAAGTTGTCCTGCGGCGTGTGGATGGGATCGCGGGCATCCGAGGTGAAATCAATTGCCGGAATATCCTTCTCGAGAAAAGGTTCGTGGTCTGAACCCACGCCTCCTCCGGGCATGGCACCCATGAAGACGAAGAAATCAGTTGGAAAATGGAGGCCTGTCTGTCCGAGCCTGGAGAACTCCTCATACGAAGCTCGCACGAGCCACTCCGGTGCGCTGCGCCCGCCGGCGTCAAGTGTGGGAAAAAGAAGTGGAGACCCGTTCGCCATGTCCACCTGGAGCATCAAAGCGACCCGATTCAAATCGGGAAAATGCTCCACAAAGTACTTCGATCCCTGAAGTCCGGCTTCTTCGCCGCCGAACAGTGCAAAGACGATCGTCGATTCATTCACCCGTTGGGAGAGGACCCGCGCCAGTTCCAGTATCACTGCGCTTCCCGAACCGTCATCGTTGGCGCCCGGAACATCCGGATCGGCGGAGTCCATGTGTGCCCCGAGGACGATGATCCGGTCCGTCGCTCCGCGCAGAACGCCGACAGCAACCCCGCTTTGCGTGTTCGTGGGAGTGCCTCCCCGAAAGCCCGGATATTCTCTCATAGGCATGATGTACGCCTCATGGAGCCCGAATTCCCGAAACTTGCTGAGAGCGAATTCCATTCCCCTCCGCTCATTCGGCGAACCCATCGGACGTGCCCCGATATCGACCGAAATCGTGCGCAGATATGCCGCCGCGCTGTCTGTTGAAAACGGTGTCTGCGTCTGAGCCCACGCAAGGGAGACGGAAGCGAAAAGCAGAAGGAAGGAAGAAGTTCTTCTTGTCATAACGTCCTGGCTGGTCTAAGATTCGATTTCATGCGCTGCAACAAATTCGGGAGAATTTCTCCTGCCACTGATAATTACCAATTGGCAATTTAACCGATCTCGATGTTCTCCGAAAGATACTTCTCAAAGAAGTCCATAATCCTCTGCTCGTACTCGCTCCCGCCGACATTGAGCAGGTTTGTGTGATCGCCCTGATGAACGAGCAGCAGTTCCTTCGGCTGATTCGCGTTGTCATAAAGCACCCGGGAATACTCCATACGAATCTTTGTATCGTCCGTTCCGTGAATGAACAGAACCGGTTTGCGGACGTTTCTCACGGCGTGGATTGGCGAGACATACCGGGCCTTGAACCCGGCGAGTTTCTGTGACCGGCTCATCGCCAGGTTGCGCAGGAAATGCCAGGGCAGTTTGATGATCCGTTTCTGGTAGTCTACCATCACCGTCCGAAGGTCCGTGAAACTTGCCTCGGCAACAATGGCGTCGATTCTCGAATCAACTGCAGCAGCCTGCAATGCCACCGCGGCTCCCATCGATGTTCCGAACACCCCGATCTTTCCGATCGTGGCGTCAGTGCGCGAGCACAGATGATCAAGAACAATCGAGAGATCGCGCTTCTCATGATAACCGTAGGTGCAGTAGGGACCCTCGCTGATCCCGTGCCGGCGGGAATCATAGAGGAAGACGTTGAAGCCTCTCTCAAAGAACAACCGTGCATAGGGAACCCCGCCGATCATGCAGTCACCCACCCCGTGCAGATAGATGATCGTGCCCCGTCCGTTCCCCGGCTGGCGGACAAACCAGCACCTGAGCCTGAACCCCTCTTGTGTGGACAAGACGAGGTCTTCCTGTGGAAGTCCCGCGTCACGTGGTTCGAGGAGATCGGTAAATGTGCCGTACCAGGCGCGCGTCCGGAGATGGGGTTGAAGAACCAGGAGGGGGCCGAAGACGAAAATCGTCGCCGCAGCTGTAATGAGGAACAGCAGGGCGAAAAGGAGCAGCGCCAGGAGAATGGACATGTGCTGCAGTCCCGGATCTCGTTGTTGGCAAATGGAATTCGAAGTCAATATAGAGAGGGCGTCGCTCGGATGCAAGGCGGCGCCCCTCATTTTGATGTGATACGATTTACGCGTACTTTTGAAGCAGACACACTCCGAACCCCTGACGGACACTCAATGGCGCATGATCTGAAAATCGCGTTGGTTCACGACTGGCTCACCGGCATGCGCGGAGGTGAGAAGGTGTTGGAAGCGATCTGCGAACTGTATCCCCGTGCACCGTTGTTCACTCTTCTTCACAACAGGGGGAGCGTTTCACCCGTTATCGAGGAGAGGGAGATTCATACGTCGTTCATCGACCGTCTTCCATTGAAGACAACGCAATACCGCAACTACCTTCCAATCTTTCCAGATGCGATTGAATCGTTCGATTTCTCAGGATATGACCTCATTCTATCGACAAGCCACGCGGTCGCCAAAGGAGCGCGCCCCTCGCCTGGCGCCCTGCACATCTGCTATTGCCACACTCCGATGCGGTATGTGTGGGAGTTGTATGACCAATATTTCGGACCCGGGCGGGCGGGTTTTGTGACCCGGACTGCAATGTCGTTTGTCGCTCCTCGTCTCCGACGTTGGGATGTTGCCACCAGCAGCAGGGTGAGCGCTTTTGTTGCGAACTCACGCCATGTTGCTGAGCGCATTATGAAATACTACCAAAGAAGTTCGGATGTCATCTATCCTCCGGTCAATGTGGATCAATTCTCCATCTCCAGGGAGGACAAAGGCTACTATCTCATTGTCAGCGCTCTCGTACCGTACAAGCGTGTAGATCTCGCGATAGAGACATTCAAGAAATCCGGTGAGAGGCTGCTCGTCGTTGGGACGGGGCCTGAGTTGTCCAGGTTGCGATCTCTTGCCCCTGGCAATATCGAGTTTCTCGGATGGCGATCGGATGCTGAGTTGGCAATGCTCTATGCCGGGTGCCGGGCGTTGATTTTTCCCGGAATAGAGGATTTCGGTATCGTCCCACTCGAGGCGATGGCCAGCGGCAAACCCGTCGTTGCCTTCGGTCAGGGAGGAGCACTGGAAACGGTTGTCGATGACCCACTTCGTGGGACAGGTGTCTTCTTCCATGAGCAAACTCCAGCCGCTCTCGAAGAAGCCCTCGTGAAACTCCGCACCCGTACAATTGATCCGGCTGAGATTCGCAGGCATGCCGAACAATTCAATCGGAGCATTTTCAAGGAGAACTATCGCAGATATGTTGAGCAAAAGGTGATCGCTCTTCAGGTCCGGAGGCCCTGAGAAAACACTCCCCTCACAGCTGTTCATCATTTCGTTCTCATCCCATCATCGCTGTAACTGCAATAATTCCTTTGACTTTTGGGCACGTTTTGCATAAATTATCAGTCCAATTTTATGATTTTGCCCCGATTTTACCTGTTTTTCTCTCCCGTATGAGTGGGAGGGCTCCCCTGAGCAAGAGTTGCCCCGGGGTGCATGGTCGAGAAGATCGTGCCAGACTCGAGTGGAGTGCAGAGGCCAGATGTCGGGAGACCAGCATCATAGATCAAAAAAGGTACGCTACGATCTCCTGCTCGTACCTCGTGATGATGCAGGGAAGGCAAAATCGTTGCGGCTCGCTCCTTGGCAATTTTATGCCCTGATCTCCGGCACGCTCGTCTTCGTTGTCGCAATCGTTCTGGGACTACTCGTGTTCACGCCCGTGGGAACTCTCATACCCATCGAGAACCCGGGACTCGTGAATCGGTACAGCAAAGAACTCGTTTCGCTCAACGAACGGATGACCGCAGTCCTCCAGGAATTGATCCTCCTGAGGGAATACAATGCAAGGTTGCGCAACGCGCTGGGAGAGAGAGCAGTGGTGACGGATTCTGGTGTAGCGATCGTTGGCAACTCAAAAACCGAAAAGCCTGACACACGGAAAAAGGAAGATCGGGCGCAGAACCTGCCCGACATCGTCCGTCCGGCAGCGACAAACTCGATCGCCGCTACTCGATCGGTTCAGTCTGCTCCCTCGGAGAATACCCGGATCGTATTTCCGGTCATCCTGCCGACATCAGGGTACATTACGGGGGGATTTGACGCCTCCCGACGACACTACGGACTGGACATTGCGGGAAGTGTCGGAGCGCTGGTCAATGCAGCGGCTGATGGATTCGTTGTCTTTTCAGGGTGGACGAGTGATGATGGAAACAAGGTCATTCTCTCGCATCCCGGCGGGTTCCTGACGTTCTATAAGCATAATCAGTCCGTGCTCATAGCGATGAATGCGCACGTGCGGCGCGGTGAACCGATCGCATTGCTTGGGAACTCGGGCGAAACAAGTGCGGGACCACATGTTCACTTCGAAATCTGGCGGGACGGCGTGCCTGTCGACCCGGCCAACTTCATCCTAAACCTTAACTTCTGAAGGAGCTACGGCTCTGAAAACTGATCCGGTCAAAGAACTCAATCTGATTGGCCCGGGAACCGTCGTCGAAGGGAAGATCCGCAGTCAGGGTAATGTTCGCATCAGGAGACATCCGCGCGTCGAGGCTGGTGATCGATGAAGGGTGCCTGTTCGATGGAAAAGTGGTGATGACGGAGAAGACTCAACTCTACGAAGCCCGTCACTGAGCCGTTTGACTGTCGGAGAGGGCGCAGCATGACGAAGGAACCGAATTCCGCTGGACCCCGCAAGCCTGAGCAACCTACCGACCAGACGCTCCGCGAGGTCGCTCCCTATTTGACAATGGGGATCCAGCTTGCAGCAGCCATCGTGGTGTTCTTCCTGATAGGCTGGTGGCTGGATACCCGGTACGAAACGTCGCCGATGTTCAAATTGATCGGCCTGGGCTTTGGTGCGATCGGCGGATTGATCAAGTTTCTGAAATCTGCAGTGGAACTCGGAAAACAGGAAAAGTCTGCGAACGCGAAACCGTGAAGATCGACTGGGCATTCTTGAAGCTTGTGTCATATTGTGTCTTCGGAGTGGTTGTGCTTGTCGTGCTTCCACTCTCGCTGTACTCCAGCAAAGAGATTGTCCGGAGTGTCGTTGCCAGCGGCGCCGCGAGCATCGTTCACCTTCTGCTTGGATATGCCTGTATTGAGGCTGGATTTGAAAAATCCAACACGACGTTTCTCAAGATCATTCTTGGCGGAACGTTCGTACGGATGGGCTTGCTCGTCGGAATTGTGTTTGTGCTCGTTCGGGTCTATGAGTTTCACACGGTTTCGCTGATGATCTCGTTCTTGTTGTTTTTTGTGCTGAACCTGGTTCTTGAAATTCACCTTCTCCAGAAAAAAGTTGCTCTCAAACGCTAATCTGACATCGATGGTAGATCCAACAGCAGCAGCAGTTGATACAGCCCGGCACGGTGCGGTGAGTGTGGTTGATACCGCGTTGGCGGCCGTAGCAGACAGCGCCGCTCAGCACGGTGAGGGTTTTGCGTTCGGACACCTGCTGGACCACATGAAGAACTCGGGGGAGCTTGAGCTTCCGTGGGGTCATGTGGAACTGCCCCATGGTCCTTCGTTCCAGATCGGTGATCTGACGATCGACCTTTCAATGTCGAAACACGTCTTCTTTCTTCTGGTCGCTGCGGTTATTGTTGCAGCCATGGCAATCTATGCAGCCAGAAAGAACCGGAAGAGCGTCGTGCCGAAGGGCGTTGGAAATCTCCTTGAGGTCTTCATTCTGTTCATACGGGATGAAGTGGCGGTGCCCAATATGGGCCCCGGGGGTCTCCGCTATCTTCCCTTCCTGCTGACCCTTTTCTTTTTCATCCTGATCATGAATCTCCTCGGCCTGATCCCGTACGGTGCGACGTCGACATCGAATATCTCGGTCACCGGCGCCTTGGCTTTTATTGCGTTCATCATGATTCAGGTCGCGGCAATACGCGCGCAAGGGGTCACGCACTACGTCGCTCACCTGACAGGCGGCGTTCACTGGGCGCTCTGGCCAATCATGATCCCGGTGGAAATACTCGGCTTGTTCACAAAGCCCTTCGCTCTGTGTATGCGTTTGTTCGCGAACATGAACGGAGGCCATATCGTCTTGCTGGCGCTGATCGGGTTGATCTTGCTCTTTCGGTCGGCAGTTCTGGCTCCGCTCCCCGTGCTCTTCAGCGTGGGGGTTCTCATGCTTGAGCTGTTTGTCGCGTTCCTGCAGGCATACATATTCGTCATGTTGACATCGCTCTTCATGGGCTTTGGCATGCAAACTGAACACACTGAGGAGCATGCTGAGCAGTCTCACTAAGTTCGAAAGAAAACTCTGCACTATCTGAACGACCTATTCAATCAGGAGGAATACATACAATGGGAACATTTGCACTAGCGTATCTTTCAGCGGGTATCGGCGCCGGTCTCATCGTTATCGGTGCGGCGTACGGTATCGGCAAACTCGCAGCAGCCACGATGGAAGCCACCGGTCGACAGCCCGAAGTTGCGGGACAAGTTCGGACGGCCATGATTATTGCCGCAGCTTTGATCGAGGGCGCAACGTTTTTTGGCCTGGCGATCTGCATCATTCTTGCCACGTTGAAGTAACCGGGGACGACAGTCCATGTTTGATATCAATCCAGGGTTAATGGTTTGGACGGTTGCCACGTTTGTGGTCCTTCTCATCGTTCTGTCAAAGTTCGCCTGGAAGCCGCTCCTGCAGTCGCTCAAAGATCGTGAAGATACGATCCGTCAGGCGCTCGAGATGGCTGAAAGGGCCCGTGCGGATGCCGCGGAACTCTTGAAGCAGAATGAACTGAATCTTGCGAAAGCCGAAGACGAGTATCAGAAGATCATTCGGGAAGGAAAGGCGTTCGCAGAGAAGCTGAAAGAGGAAGTTGTCGCCAAAGCTCATCAACAGGCACAGCGGGAAATCCAGCATGCGAAGGAGGAGATTCAGCGGGACGTCGATGCTGCCAAGCAGCAATTACGGACCGAGGTCGCCGACCTGGCAGTGCTGGCTGCTGGCAAGATTCTCGATGAGACGTTGGATGCGGCGAAGCACAGGAAGATCGTCGACAGCTTTCTGAATCAACTCCCCAATAGCTAAACGAGTGCTCAGGGGTTGCGCGGAGGTGGTTTGTCCGGAGAGGCGATCGTCGCTCGAACTCCATCTCAGTGTCATCTCGACGGCGGGCAATCAGGAAATCTATGAGTGCATATCGTGTTGCGCGGCGCTACGCAGAGGCCGCATTGGAACTTGCCGAGGAACAGAAACAGGGCGAACGCGTTGCAGACGATCTTGAAGTCGTCTGGAAGGCGATCAGAGAGTCGCGCGAGTTTCTGGCGTTGCTCAAGAGCCCCGTCATCTCGAAGGAGAAGAAGCGGGCGGTCCTGAGCGCGGTCTTCAAATCCCGCATCAGTGCACTCTCATTCGATTTCCTGAACATGATTGTCGAGAAGGGGCGGGAGGATGTGCTGGGAGACATCATCGGCGAGTACTTCAAACTTCGCGATGACCGGCTGGGCATCGTCACGCTCGAAGTGCGGGCTGCGACGGAGCTCTCCAAGAGCCAGCAGCAGTCAATTGTGAAGCGGTTTGAGGAGATAACGCAGAAAAAAGTGCGCGTGGCCTTCAGCATCGATGCGCAGCTGAAGGGCGGTTTCGTCGCCAGAGTTGGCGATACAGTGTATGATGGCAGCGTTCAACGGCAGCTTGAGCTGCTCCGTGTCCGCTTCGCCGAAGGGATTGGCCGTACTTAGCAGGCCGTTTCGATAATCAGACTTGACCAAGAGGAAATCGTATGCCAGAAGTGAGACCTGATGAAGTTTCTGCAATACTGCGGAAACAACTCTCCGGTTTTCAAAAGGAAGTTGACGTGTATGACGTGGGCACCGTGCTCCAGGTTGGAGATGGTATCGCCCGCGTCTATGGCCTGTCCAAGGTTATGGCGAGCGAACTCGTGGAGTTCCCGCATGACGTGTTTGGCATGGTGTTGAATGTCGAAGAGGACAATGTCGGCTGTGTGCTGTTTGGCGAAAGCAGATTCGTGAAGGAGGGGGACATTGTCAAAAGGACAAAGCGCCTTGCCTCGATGCCGGTGGGAGAGGAGATGCTGGGACGGGTCGTGACGCCGCTTGGTGAGCCGATTGATGGAAAAGGGCCGATCAAGACAGAACGGTTTCTGCCACTGGAACGAAAGGCGCTTGGTGTGCTGCAGCGTCAGCCTGTGAAGGAACCTCTGCAAACCGGCCTGAAGGCTGTCGATGGCATGATCCCCATCGGACGTGGCCAACGCGAGCTGATTATCGGAGATCGGCAAACAGGGAAGACCGCCGTCGCACTCGATGCGATCATCAATCAGAAGTACACGCACACGGAGAAAGCAAAGAGCGAAGGGATCAAGCCGGTCTTCTGCATTTATGTCGCTATCGGTCAGAAGGGTTCCACGTTGGCGCAGGTGGTAAGCAAGCTGGAAGAGTTTGGAGCGATGGAGTATACGACCGTCATCCAGGCCACGGCAAGTGACCCCGCTCCTCTGCAGTTCATTGCTCCGTACGCCGGCGCAACGCTTGGCGAGTTTTTCCGTGACAGCGGACGACACGCTCTCGTCATTTACGATGATCTCTCGAAACATGCCCAGGCATATCGCCAGATGTCCCTGCTTCTGCGCCGCCCTCCTGGACGCGAAGCCTATCCGGGCGATGTGTTCTATCTCCATTCTCGTCTGCTGGAACGGGCCTCCAAGCTGAACGACAATCTTGGCGGCGGAAGCCTGACCGCTCTCCCGATTATTGAAACACAGGCAGGCGACGTCTCTGCGTACATTCCGACAAACGTCATCTCGATTACCGATGGACAGATTTACCTCGAATCGAGCCTGTTCAACTCTGGTATTCGCCCTGCGATCAACGTCGGCATCTCGGTTTCGCGCGTTGGCGGTAATGCGCAGATCAAAGCCCTGCGGAAGGTCGCCGGACGTCTGCGCCTCGACCTCGCCCAGTACCGTGAACTGGAAGCGTTCGCGAAATTCGGCTCTGACCTGGACAAAGCAACGCAGCAGCAGCTTCGCCGGGGTTCCCGTCTCGTTGAGTTGCTCAAGCAGGGGCAGTATGTGCCGATGCCTGTGGAGAAGCAAATCGTGGGAATTTTCGCCGGCACAAACGGATATCTTGATGCAATACCGATGGAAGATGTGATGCGCTATGAACGCGAATTGCACGAATTCATCGAAATGAAGTACTCTGATATCTATGTGACGATTTCCGGAACGAAAGAACTTTCCGATGTTACGGCGGCCAAACTCCACGAAGTCCTGAAGGAATTCGCCGGCAAGTTCAGGACCTCTGGGAAGGCTGCATAACGCAATGTTCTTCAAACGTGTCGGGTACTTGTGACGCATGGCAACACTTCGCGAAATACGACGGCGCATCTCTGGTGTTAAGAATACCCAGAAAATCACCAAGGCTATGAAAATGGTCGCGGCTGCCCGGCTGCGACGGGCACAGGAAGCGATCATCTTTGCGCGCCCGTACGCAAGAAAGCTCGGCGAGCTCCTCCGCCATCTCGTTACGAAGGTGGACGTCAACCTCAATGCCCTCCTCGTCGGCCGGGAAACAAAAAACGTCCTTCTCATCGTCATCACTGCCGATCGCGGTTTGTGCGGATCTTTCAACAGCAATATCATCAAGGCGGCTGTCAATCAGCTGAAGACGTACTCAGGCCTTCAAGCACGTGTGCTCACAGTCGGGCGAAAAGGAACGGACTTCTTCGGTAAGAGAAATTTCACGGTCGTGTCCAAGTATCCCGGCATTTTCACCGACCTCGATTTCAGCGATGCGCGGGAAATTGTTCAGGAAATCACCGAAGGGTTCCTCAGGGGAGACTACGACAGGGTTGATGTGATCTACAACGAATTCAAGTCGGTCATTCAACAGAGGATCGTCATCGAACAGCTGCTTCCTATTCCACCGGAGGAGACGAAATCGTCGAAGGATCTTCATTCCCTGTCGCAGGTCGACTATATTTACGAGCCGTCGAGCGTGGAAATCGTCAATGCGCTCATTCCGCGTCACCTGAATTTCCAGATGTGGCGGATGCTCCTTGAGTCAAATGCCGCTGAACAGGGAGCCCGGATGACGGCTATGGACAACGCTACGGAGAACGCGAAAGAGCTTATCCGTGACCTCACGCTCAAGTTCAACAATGCACGCCAGGCATCGATCACCAAGGAACTGCTTGAAATTGTAAGTGGCGCTGAAGCGTTAACCAAAGCAGGCTGAGTGCCTTCCCTGCCGGGGTTGAGGGAAAAGAGCTAAAGAAATGCTTGAAACCGTTGCCGCGATCACCGGGGCAACGGTTTTTTGTTGACCGGGACCCTGTCTCGGCCTGCCTGCGTGCTCCACAAATGCCTTGATTGGCTGTCTTTTTTTCGCTACTTTATAGGCCCTTAATTTTGAGACCTCTGGCTTACGAAATCTCAATTGGCGGGGAGATTTCGGCAGTTTTGTCAGGCAGAGAGGGTTAGTTTCGATGTTCGAAAGCCTTAGTCAGAAGCTTGAATCGGTCTTCAAGAAACTGCGCGGAGAGGGGCGGATTACCGAGGCGAACGTCGCCGAGAATCTCCGTGAGATCAGAAGAGTTCTTTTAGATGCGGACGTCAATTACAAGGTCGCCAAGCAGTTTATCGACGACGTCCAGAAGCGGGCAATTGGTCAGGATGTCCTGAACAGTATCACCCCCGGGCAGTTGATCATCAAAATCATTTATGATGAGATGGTCAAACTACTCGGCGAGTCGAAAGCTGAGATCAGAACGTCGCAGACTCCCCCGACCGTGGTTCTCATCGCAGGCCTTCAAGGCTCGGGGAAAACCACGTTTGCGGCAAAGCTCGCCGGGTATCTGAAGAGCAAAGGGAGCAATCCCTTGCTGGTTGCAGCTGATGTGCATCGGCCGGCTGCCATTGACCAGCTGATGACGCTTGGAAAGCAGCTGGACGTCCCGGTCTTCACGGACCGGGGTCAATCTGCAGTCAAGATCGCCGGCGACTCGATTGATTTTGCGCGAAAGAATATTCGCGATACAGTCATCATCGACACCGCTGGCCGCCTGCACGTCGATGAAGAGATGATGCGGGAAGTGGCCTCGATCAAGGAGATCACGAAGCCGCACGAGATTCTGTTCGTCGTCGACGCAATGACCGGACAGGACGCCGTGAATACGGCGAAAGCGTTTCACGACCGTCTCAATTTCGACGGCGTGGTGCTGACGAAGCTCGATGGCGATAGCCGCGGCGGCGCTGCTCTCTCGATTCGCTCGGTTGTTCAGAAGCCGATCAAGTTTATCGGCATCGGCGAGAAGCTCGACGCGCTGGAACCGTTTTATCCGGAGCGCATCGCGTCCAGAATCCTCGGCATGGGTGACATTGTCACCCTCGTTGAGAAGGCGCAGCAGCAATTCGATGAAGAGAAGGCGGTCAAGCTCGAGGAGAAGCTCCGTAAGTCGCAGCTGACGCTGGAAGATTTTCTCGAGCAGCTTCGAGAAGTGAAAAAGATGGGTCCCCTGAGCCAGGTCCTCGGGATGTTGCCCGGAATGAATCGTATTCCAGCCGATGTCCAGGTCGACGACAATGCCCTCGTGCGGATTGAGGCGATGATCCAGTCAATGACGCAGGAAGAACGCCTCCGGCCCTCCGTCATCAATGGCAGTCGTCGAAGGCGCATCGCTCTTGGGAGCGGAACGACGGTGCAGGAGGTGAACCGCCTGTTGAAGCAGTTCGATGAAATGCAGAAAATGATGAAGCGATTGACCAGGGGGGGTATGAAGCGTGCGATGCAGGGGATGCGACTCCCGAACCGCTAGAAGGCTCCATCGATTCATTACTTGAAATTCTAAGCTTGAAAATCGAAACTTTCATCTCAAACCTACGAGGAGTTATACGGTGGTAAAGTTACGCTTGCGAAGAGCCGGAAAAAAGAAGCATCCGATCTACAAGATCGTTGCTGCGGATATTCGTTCTCCCCGCGATGGCCGCTTCATTGAAGCCGTGGGGCAGTACGATCCGAACATGAATCCGATATCCCTTTCTGTGAAAGAGGAGCGGGTGTTCTATTGGCTGAAAAAAGGTGCACAGCCGACAGACACCGTGCGATCGCTTTTGCAGCGAAAGGGAGTTTGGCTGCGCTGGTCCTTGATGCGGCGTGGTGTCGATGATGCCAAGATGCAGGTTATCGTCGAGAAATGGCAGATGCAGCAGACCGAGCGTGCGCAACGCGAAGCTGATCGCAAAAGCCGCCGGGTTCAGAAGAAGAAAAAGGCAGCGGAAAAACCGGCAGAGGCTGCTCCGGTCGCCGCAGCCGAACCCGCTCCGCAGCCCGCGGCCTAAGCTGGGCGTGAAGGGGAAGGGAAACTTCCCCGGCGATAGGTTCGACAGAATTTCTTCCCACGATGTTTAAAGGGTGAGTGCTTTCGTACGCAATGTGCAAGGCCCTGTCTTTTAATCAGGAGGTGGATCATGAAGGAATTCGTGGAATACCTTGCAAGGCATCTCGTTGATCATTCTGATTAGGTCGTCGTGGAGGTGGAAGAGAAGGAGGACAAGACGATCTTCAAGCTCAGAGTAGAGCAAACGGATGTGGGGAAACTCATAGGAAAGAAGGGACGTACGGCGTCGGCTTTGAGAGTGCTCTTGCGGGCAGTGGCCGCGAAAGAAGGGAAAAAAGCCGTGCTCGATATCATAGGCTGAGCATGGTTTTCGGAACACTGAATCACGGAGACGTTTTCTGATGGTTGCTGTCGGAAGAATCACCAGAAGCATAGGTCTCAAGGGCGAGCTGAACGTCTCACTGCTCACCGATACCTCGCAACGCTTCGAAAAACTGAAAACAGTCTGGATTGGAATTGATGAGTCCCTGGCGGTGAAACATGCCGTCACCGCTGTGAGAGTGACACGCTCGGCGGCCGTTGTGAAGTTGAAGGGGGTTGATTCTCGCACCGCTGGAGACTCGCTGCGGAGCCAGTTGGTTTTCATCGCAGCAAAAGATGTGGTGATGCCGAAAAAGGGTTCGTACTTCATCCACGACATTGTCGGGATGAGCGTTGAAACGGAATCGGGTGAACCAGTCGGGACGGTGCAGGAGGTGATGCAGCTCCCCGCAAACGATGTGTGGGTTGTGGTGGAGGGGGAAAAGGAATTCCTGATCCCGGCGATCAAAGATGTTATTCGGTCAGTCGATGTGCAGCGTCGGAAAGTGGTGATTCGTCCGCTGGAAGGGTTGTTGGAGTGATGCGCATTGATATCGTGACAGGCGTGCCCAAGCTCCTCGAGAGTCCGCTTCAAGAGAGCATCATCCGGCGGGCTCAGGACAAAGGAAAAGTTCAGATCGTCGTTCACGATTTGCGGGAATTCGCACACGACAAACACAAAACCATCGACGACACACCGTATGGCGGAGGGGCCGGCATGATTCTGAAGCCGGAGCCGCTCTTCGAGTGTGCCGAGAGTCTGCAGCGGCAGCGGGTCTATGATGAGATAATTTTTCTGACTGCAGACGGCGAAACGTTGAACCAGCGTGTCGCCAATGATCTCTCGCTGAAAGAAAACCTCATGCTTATCTGCGGGCACTACAAAGGGGTGGATGAGCGTGTGAGAAAGTCGCTGGCTACGCGGGAGCTTTCGATCGGCGATTTTGTGTTGACGGGCGGAGAACTTGCGGCGGCAGTGGTGGTCGATGCGGTTGTTCGTTTGGTGCCGGGCGTTCTCAATGACAGCGAATCCGCGTTGACTGATTCATTCCAGGATGGTTTGTTGGGAGCACCGCAGTACACACGACCGCCTGAGTATCGCGGCATGAAGGTCCCGGATGTTCTGCTGTCGGGAAATCACTCCAAAATCGAAAAGTGGCGCCAGAGCCAGAGAGCGGAACGGACACAATCCCGTCGCTCGGACTTGTTGAACAAGAATTCGTAAAACAGAGACACGTTACCAGCTGGGAGAAGCAACAATGGATAAGATGAAACTCATCGAAGCAACACAACTCAAATCGGACAGGCCGGCATTCAACCCGGGTGATACGATCAATGTTCACGTGCGCGTCGTCGAAGGCGATAAGGAACGCATCCAGCAATTCCAGGGTGTCGTGATCAGCAGGCGCGGCGCAGGCTTGAATTCAACCTTCACCGTCCGGAAGATTTCTGATGGTGTTGGCGTCGAACGTATTTTTCCCCTCCACTCACCCCGGATCGCCAAGATCGAACGGGTGAAGGAAGGGAAAGTCCGTCGCGCGAAGCTCTACTACCTGCGAAAACTTGCTGCGAAACAAGTCACGCAAAAGACCAGTGCCTGAGGTTGAAAAGAACGTTCTGGGGGTTCCAGATGCGTCCTATCTTTACCCCTTGCTCTATGGCCTGAGAGGATCGACCGACAACGTTGAACTTCTTGTCGATCTTCCATCTCAGCTCGCGGTCAAATTTCAACAGCGCATCGGTCCCATCCGATGCGCTTTTTTATCCCCTATCGATTATGCCCGCCACGGTGCCGACTATGTGATAGTCCCCGGCGTCGGCGTGTCGTCATCTTCCCGGTCTGATACCGTTCAGTTGTTCGTGAATCCGAATGTGCGGAATATCCGTTCGATCGCCATCGACATCCGGGTGACGTCGGAGATCATCCTGGCAAAGATCATTCTCGCCGAAAAATTCCCGAATGAAGCTTCTTTCAGCGATCCCATCCAGTATATTCCGATGTTCCCGAATCGGGAAGAGATGCTCCGTAAGGCCGACGCCGCTCTCATCGTCAATTTCCATCCGCAGTCCTTTCCGGAAAGTCGGCCTTTTGCCATCGACCTCGTGGAGGAATGGCATGACTTGACCGGTCTGCCGTACGTCCACGGCTTCTGGGTTGGCTATGATGGCTCCGTGTCGGCGGAAACTGTAGAGCGATTGGCGCAGGCGAAGGAGCAGGGTATCACCCACCTGACTGAAAGTGCCGAACTGCTCTGCGCCGAGCGGAAGATCTCTCGAGAAATGGGCAAGGAATACCTTGCCACGTTCTCCTACGGCCTCGGTGAAACAGAACAAGCGGGTTTGTCGGAGTTTGTCCGGTACGCATACTTCCACGGAATCCTCCCTGACGTTCCCGACGTGAACTTCTTCGAAGAACCGATCCCTCCGGCCCAGTCTGTGAACTGATCCACACAGCTGCCATGGAGGTCGAAGCACAGCCTCCGCGTTCAACCTTGTGACTCCTGTATTGAAATCCCCCTTTTTTTTGCTACATTTCAGCCTAACGAAGGCACGGACCATTGCTCAAGACTCTCCTCATCAAGAACTACGCCCTTATCGAAGAGGTGGAGGTCGAATTCGAAAGCGGCCTCAACATCATCACGGGCGAAACGGGCGCGGGCAAATCGATTTTGATCGATGCCTTGAGCCTCGTCCTTGGAGATCGCGCAAGTTCAGACGTGATCCGCAAGGGAGCCGAGAAGGCCGTGGTTGAGGCGCTCTTCGGAGTTTCGGGAAATCGACGCGTGAAGAGTTTTGTCCAATCTCAGGATATCGAAGTGAATGAGGACCTGATCCTGAGACGCGAGATATCCGCCAAAGGTCACAACCGATGCTTTGTCAACGATTCGCCGGTGACGCTGTCTGTGATGCAGTCGCTCGGCGATCAGTTGGTCGATCTCCACGGCCAGCATGACCATCAGTCTCTCTTGCGTGCAGAGACTCACATCGATCTGCTCGACGACTTCGGAGGCCTGGCCGGCTTGAAAGAAGAATACGAAGCGTGCTACCATCAGCTCACTCAGCTTTTCGGCGAGCTTGAGGATCTTCAGTCAAAGGAACGCCAGCTGCGTGAGCGCAAAGATCTCTATGAGTTTCAGATTCAGGAAATAGATGCGCTGAATCCACAGCCTGGCGAAGAGGACGCGCTCGAAGCGGAATTGCGGATTCTTGAGAATGCCGAGAAACTCTTCGAATCCACATCAAACCTGCATCAGCTGCTCTATGAAGGAGAACAGGCGGTCTACGATCAGCTGGTTCTGGCCCGCAACCAACTGGAAGACCTCTCGAGAATCGACAGAGCCTTTGAGGAAATCAGGAACGAATGCGCCTCTGCCGTTGCGATCATCAGTGAAGTAGCGAAATTTATCCAAAGCTACAACTCGAAAATTGAATTCAATCCCGACCGGCTGGAGCAAATCAGAGACCGGTTAGGCAAGCTGGCGCTATTGAAGAAGAAGTACGGAGGTTCGCTCGACGCGGTCATCGAACATCGAACGAACATCGGGGCGGAATTTGCGTTGGCAGAAAACTTCGAGGAGGAAATCCGAAAGCTGAGAGACCGCATTGAATCCGAGCGGCGCACGTGCTCAGCAGCCGCGCAGCGATTGTCATCCAAACGGCGCGAACATGTGGGGAAGATCAACGGCTCAGTTACATCGGAGTTGGCAAAGCTCGGGATTGCAAATGCCAGATTTGATGTCAGGATCGAAAACAAGGCGATGGGGAAGGCCAATGGGTCCGCGAATCCGTCCCGCGCCTATGTCAAGCTTGGCAGGGAGTTTTTCGAAGCGACTCCCAAGGGAATCGATCTCGTCGAATTCTACATCTCGGCGAACCTCGGTGAGGAATTGAAACCGCTTGCAAAGGTCGCATCCGGTGGTGAGATCTCGAGGATCATGCTAGCGCTCAAAACCATCCTGGCGAAATCCGAACGGCTGCCTCTCCTCATTTTCGATGAAATTGACGTGGGCGTAAGCGGCAGAATCGCCCTCGCTGTTGGAAGAAGCCTCAAGAGTCTGTCACAATTCCATCAGCTCGTGGCAATCACACATCTTCCTCAAATTGCCGGTCTAGCAGATACGCATTTTGTAGTCGAAAAATCAGAGCGTGACAAAAGAACGCGTACACGTCTCCGGAAGCTGGAATTGGAAGAAAGGGTAGAGGAAGTCGCAAAACTCATGAGCGGAACAGAGGTAACAGACGCCGGCCTTCAGGGCGCGCGTGAGCTTATGGGGTTGACACGTATATAATCCGCTTGCACTAACAACGAAATATTTATCGGATATGTCACTTCAGGTATATAATACGCTCTCGCGGCAGAAGGAAGACTTCAAGCCGCTTCACGAAGGTCGCGTTGGAATGTACGTATGCGGCCCTACGGTCTACGGTCACTCCCACATTGGACACGCGAAGAGCTACGTCTCGTTTGATGCAATCGTGCGCTACCTGCGTTATGCTGGCTACAAGGTCTTGTATGTCCAGAACATCACCGATGTTGGACACCTGACAGACGATGCAGACGCTGGGGAAGACAAGATCGAGAAACAATCGCGGCTCGACCGCGTTCACCCGATGCAGATAGCAGACATGTTTACGACGAGTTACTTCGAGGATATGGACGCGCTCGGAGTTCTGCGTCCAGACATAACTCCGCGTGCGTCCGGGCACATCATCGAACAAATAGAAGTCGTGGAACAGCTCGTTCGTAGCGGATTTGCGTACATCGCCAACGGATCGGTCTATTTTGATGTCACTAAGTTCGCAGGTTACGGAAAACTCTCGGGCAGGAGTGTCGAAGATCTCGAGGCCGGTGCACGAATCGATGTGAATCCGGAAAAAAGACATCCCGCTGACTTTGCTTTGTGGAAGAAAGCTGAACCGGAGCATATCATGCAATGGTCAAGCCCATGGGGGAAAGGATACCCCGGCTGGCACATTGAGTGCTCGGCGATGTCGATGAAATACCTTGGAGAGAGTTTCGATATTCACGGTGGAGGACTTGAGAACCAGTTCCCTCACCACGAATGCGAGATCGCACAAAGCGAGTGTTCCACGGGAAAGCCGTTCGTGAAATACTGGATCCACAACAACATGGTGACGGCGAACGGACAGAAGATGGGCAAATCCCTCGGGAATTTTGTAAACCTGAAGGATGCATTCAAGAAATTCGACCCGCTCGTCGTCCGGTTCTTCATACTCCAAAGTCACTATCGCAGCACGCTTGATTTCAGTGACGACGCTGTGACCGGTGCGAAGGTTGGCCTCGAGAAACTTCTCAACACCGTGCGGAATCTTAGGGAGGAAATCTCGAAGCCTGCAGCCGCGGATCGCACGGCCGAAGCGACGGTAGATCTGCAGCACTACGAGACCCGGTTCGTCGGGGCAATGAATGACGATTTCAATACGCCGCAGGCGATCGCTGTCCTCTTTGATCTCTCGAGGGAGACAAACGCACTGCTGAGCCTCGAGGAGAAGTTCACAATCGAATCGCTTCGGCGGATAGAGAAATTCTTCATGACTTTCGGCGGGTCTGTCTTGGGCATCCTCTCGTCCCAGTCCGCTTCCTTGACGTCTGGCGATGTGGCATTGGAAGCTGATCTTACCCAACTTCTCGTCGATCTTCGCACGGACGTCCGTGCTCAGAAACTCTGGCCGCTTTCTGACAAAATACGCGATGGCCTCAAAAAGATCGGAATTACGATCGAAGACAAGAAAGATGGAACGGTGTGGAGGAAAGGCTGATTTCTCCACGGTCTAAACCTTCATTCATGCGAGGGACACATTGAATAGGAAAATCACTACAATCGTCTTCGCAGCGCTGCTCGTGCTTCATTGTGCCCGGGGTCAGAGCAATGCAGGCACGTCTGCGAATATTGAACCGACGATGATCATTGACAAGCCCACAGCCGGCATGTTACACCGTGGCAGCTACTACGCGAGTGCCGGTTTCTTCGAGCAAGGTGGTGTGCTGTTCGGCGTCTCAGTCGGACTGATTGATCGATTCAACTTCGGCATTTCCTATGGGGGAACTGATATTCTGGGTACTAACAAACCGAAAATGAACCCCTATCCCGGAGTCAATGTCAAGATCCGGGTTCTTGACGAGAGTTCTGCGGCGCCTGCCGTCGCAATTGGTTTTGAGTGGCAGGGACGCGGACCGTATCTTGAAGATCTCAAGCGTTACGTCAATAAATCCCCGGGCTTCTATGCCGTAGCCAGTCAGAATTATTCAATACTTGGGAATCTCAGCGTCCATGGTGGATTGAACTTGTCGACAGAGAGCGGAGATGGTGACAAAGACCTCAACATTTTCTTCGGAGCTGAAAAGAGCCTTGGGCGTGACATTTCTCTGCTCGGAGAGTATGACCTTGGGCTGAATGATAACAGCGCAAATGCGATTGGTCGTGACCGCGGACGCGGCTACCTGAATCTGGGAGTGCGTTGGAGTTGGGGAAAAGGGCTTGTCCTTGGGGTCAATATCAAAGATGTCCTCAAGAATCAAGGCGATATTTCGGTTGGCAACAGGACTCTGCAGCTCGAATACGTGGGAGCTTTTTGATGTTCCAACGTGTGTACACTACTGCATCTCGGTGTTGACAATTGTATATACTGAGCGGTCTCAATCGCACAAGAAACCCCAATTTTCGCCTGAGATTGGGGTTTTTTCATAGAGTTGGTGGCACCAATGTTGCTCGAATTCATTAGAGAATACGAAAGAAAGGTGGATTCATGAAACCCCCAACCAAGCTTCTAGCGACAGTGGTGTCGATGTTCGCACTCTCTCTTTTCTTGTCAGGGTGCTACACCCAGCTTGCCACAACGCGAGATGACGACCAGGGTTCCTACACATCGAAGCCCGAAAGAACACGACTGAACGAGCTACAAGATACTACCGATGCGGACCAAGAATCGTATTATGACGACTATGACCAAATGCATGGCCACTATCGGGTTGGCTTCGGGTACTACTATCCTTCCAGTTGGTACTGGGATGTTCGTTTCGGTGATCCCTATTACTATGGGTCGCCCTACTACGGCGGAATGATGGGATATCCGGGTTACAACGGGTATTGGAACAACTGGAATTCATACTATGGCGGATATGGATACGGTTACGGATATGGTGGTTATGGATACAATCCATATGGATCCTACAATGGATATCCGTACGTCGTGTACGGGAGTGGAAGGCCTACACAGACAAGGAACGCAGGCTACCGTCGCACTGGCGGCACAACCCAGGTTGGAGGATACGTGGGCGGAGACGGAAGATCACCGGGAAGTTCGCTCAGTGTACCTCCGGCGAGCCGTCGATCAGGCAGCCAGGGTGGTAGTTCAGTCGCACCGGCTACACGACGGAGCGAGGCTCCATCGGGTCGTGCGTCGCGAAACTATAGCTCGCCATCGGGTAGCAGCGGACGTGGTACTGCCGCGCCGAGCCGGTCGGCGACCCCGAGCGCAAGAACAGCCCCCTCCGGCGGCGGAAGCCGGAGCCCTGAGGGCAACACGAGGAATAGTGGAACAAGCCGAAGCAGGGGATACTCGGAAGCTCCGGCATCTGGCTACTACAGGACGGAAGCAGGTTCACAGAGGGGGAGTGCCACATCGTCTTCTCCGCGCACTTCACCGGCTCCTTCATACTCGCCGCCTCCATCATCGGCACCTGCTTCTTCAAGCCCAGCACCAAGCTCTAGCGGAGGCAACGGAGGAAACAGGAACAGTGGTTCAACTCGCAGTGGCCGGAATTAACTGAAATTTCAGGAGGATGTGAGTCATGAAGTCGACCCAGTCAAGTTCTACCGCTCATCTGGTTCTGGGTATCTTGCTGTCAACCCTGCTCATCCACGGGATTTCGAGAGCTCAGTATGCAGAGGATGTCCTTCGTTTCTCGACATTCAACATGGGTATCGGTGCCCGCGGCGCCGGCATGGGAAACACCTCCGTCGGTGTCGCCGATGATTTTTCTGCATTGTATACGAACCCTGCAGGACTTGCTTCCCTGCGTAGCTTTGAATTCTCGGCTGGACTTTCGAACGCGGGATACGCCAATGATGCGACATTCTTCGGATCAATGACGAATGTCAGCAATAGGGTGACAAATCTGAATAACCTTGGACTTGTGTACCCTGTCCCAACTTCGCGGGGCAGCCTCTCGTTTGGATTCGGGTTTGCCCGCGTTGCAAACTACGCCACTTCAGCTTCCTTCAAAGGATTCAACCCTGGCAGTTCGATCGTTGAATCTCTGACGCCCGACGTAAACCTCAATTCAATGTCGGCCTCCGATCGAAAGAGCCTTCTTGATAACAACATACCATTCCAGACATTTCTCTCTGATACCGTGCGGGGAAGGTTGTATCCGAACGTGACAGACAGCGTGCAGCAGGAAGGCAACGTGTTGGAAGGTGGCGGACTGAATAGCTGGTCTTTTGGCGGCGCACTTGAGATTGCTCGCGGTCTCACACTTGGTGTTGGGATCAATATTCTTTCCGGGTCATATACTTACGATCGTCTGTACACTGAGACTGATTCACGAAACATCTATCATTATGGCCCGCCTTTCGATTTGAGCCGATTCACATACGAGAGCACGATCAGAAGCGAGATAAGCGGCTACAATCTGCTGATTGGTCTCATGTATCGGAAGCAAGGGGCCTATAAAATCGGTGTCACGGTTCGAACCCCGACTTACTACGATATTTCAGAGGATTTCGCTGATATTGGCAGCAGCTGGTTTGACAATGGTGATTCGTATACATCCAAGAACCTTGGTTCGACAAAATACGCTGTCAAAACTCCCCTCGTCCTTTCAGGAGGAGTATCTGTCCAGGTGCGTGATTGGCTCTTGCTGGCGGGAGATGCAGAGTTTACCGACTGGACGCAGATGGAGTTTACAAACGACAATCCCGATTTGGTGTCAGAAAACCGGGCTATCCGGGATCTGTTCCGTTCGACGACAAATCTGAGGGGTGGAGCAGAATTCCTGTTTTTGAATAATGGTATTCGACTTCGTGGGGGAGTCGTATATAACCCGTCTCCCTATAAAGGCGATCCGAGCTCACGTGATCAGCTACACTATACGGCGGGAATCGGGGCAGCCGTCGATGAAAATGTATTCCTGAACGCGTCGCTGGCCATCGGCAAATGGAACACCTTGCGGGACAACTACTATCTCTCTGGAACCAGTACGCCTCCATCGCGAACGGCCGAAACGGTCAATACGAATACGCTGAACATTACCCTTTCGTACCGTTTCTAGTGATAATTGGAGGTGCAATCTCCGAGCCGAGCCCCGATGTGCCAGACACATCGGGGCTTGCCATTTGAGTGGACTCAAAGGGGCAACCATGAACTGCATATATCGCAAGCTCACCTTCGTCCTTTTTCTATGCTTGGGCATACCACCTCTATCGCACACACAATCAAGTGGAGCGCAAATACCCCACCGCATCATCAATGCACAAGAGATCAATACAGCGGGCTATGATCGCTTCAAACTTGTATTGCACTACCTGATGCCGGATCTTTTCCCGAACACGGAGCAGGGGTGGGTCAAGACGCTGAGGGAAATCTCTTTCTACATCGACGATAACCGTTCTGAGCAAGAAGACCTGGATGGTATCAATCCGCGCCGGGTGAAGAGAATCGAGATCTGGGAAAAGCGATGGGAGCCCGCACCGATGGCGTTCCCTGATCTGGCTTACTCCCGCTTTGTGGTTCGCATCGAAACGAATGGATCCTTGCCCGTCAACCGTTGACCTTGCACCTCTCCTGTGGGCCGATTACCGGCCGAATCGCCTCGCCAAAATGGACCGCATTCGGTTTCGAATTGTAATCCCCCTCAACTTTCTTTACATTAGTCCCGTTCTGTACAATGAACTGATGGGACTATTCCCCACCTAATCTCTCTTCGATCGTATGCATCTTCGTCTCAAGGTATTCCTTGGCGTGCTCGGAACGCTGACAGTCTTGACGCTTTCGCTCACGGTGTTCTTCTATTATCTGATCACGAAGTCGTACCCGGCAACCTCTGGGACCGAGAATGTTGTTGGAATCCAGGCGGAGGTCCAGGTGTATCGGGATGATTACGGCGTGCCTCATGTTTACGCGAATTCAGAACACGACGCGTACTATGCTGTTGGCTACATCCACGCGCAGGATCGGTTGTGGCAAATGGAACTCATCCGTCGGGCTGGTGAAGGGAGGCTAGCGGAAATTTTGGGCGAGCCAGCCCTGAAAATCGATAGAATGTTTCGGATGCTCGGTCTCTGGCGTCAAGCACAAAAGAACGCTCCCGATGTAGATGCAAAAACGCGTGTTGCACTTGAGGCGTATGCTGACGGTGTCTCTCATTATATTGCGTCACACAAAGGGAAGTACCCAATCGAGTTTGACCTGCTGAATTTCGAACCTGAACCATGGACCATCGCTCACTCTCTTCTTGTAAGTCGACTCATGGCGTGGGAACTGAACTACTCGCGCTGGGTCGATATTGTGCTCGGGCAGCTTGTGGAAAGGCTTGGTGCTACAAAAGCATCGGAAATCTTCCCTACGTGGCCGGAAGGCGCCCCGTTGATTGTTCCAGACGAACTGAGAGGAAGAAAGACAAGTGCGATGGCTGATCAGTTGCTTGATGCAGATCAGGCGTTCAGGCAACTCCTGGGAAACGCGGGAATGGAATCAGGGAGCAACGCATGGGTAGTTTCAGGAGCGAAATCGGTTACCGGAAAACCGATTCTGGCGAACGACCCGCATCTTCTGTTTTCCGCGCCGGGGCGCTGGTATGAGATTCATGTTGTCGGCCCCGATCTGGATGTGTCCGGTGCGTCGATCGCAGGCGTGCCGTTCGTCGTGATTGGACACAACCAGTCCATTGCCTGGGGAGTCACCAACGCGATGCTCGACGATGAAGATTTCTATGTTGAAGAAGTCGATTCCGTTCAGCATCCCACGAGGTATCGTTTCAACAACACTTGGAGACCTGTCGAACGAGAGGTGGACACAATTCTCGTGAAGAACAGTCCACCTGTGCTGTTGACGACCTATAGTACGCACCGAGGACCGATCGTCAACCGGATGGAGCCTGCGGCCCAGTATTCGCGTCAATTGCTGTCTATGCGTTGGGTTGGCCATGATAATTCGAATGAGGCCCAGGCGTTCTCCATGATCAACCGGGCACATTCCTGGAAGGAGTTCCTGGAGGGACTACGCCACTATGCCGTTCCGGCCCAGAATTTCGTGTACGCGGACGTCGATGGGAACATCGGATATCACACCGGCGGCCGGATTCCAGTACGCAAGACGAAGACGGCGACGCTGCCGTTTCCCGGGTGGACAGACGAGTATGATTGGAAAGGGTACGTTCCTTTCGAGCAGATGCCGCAATCATTCAATCCTCCCGAGGGCTTCATCGCCACGGCAAACAATAAGATCGTTTCGGATTCTTATCCCCACTACCTGTCGAATCTCTGGGAGCCCGATTGGCGCATCACGCGGATCTCTGAATTGCTGCGCAAACAAGAACGGTTTTCAGTGGAAGATATGCAGCGACTTCAGCAGGACGTGCTCTCGCCTCAGGCCCGTGAGCTCGTGCCGATTATTCTCAAAGCATACGATACTTCTCCGCCTCAGGGTACCGATGTTCGAACGACGCTGACCTATTTCCGGAATTGGAATTATGAGATGAGACCGAACGATGTCGCGACAACATTGTTTCAATCGTTTCTTGTTCAGATGGTCCGGAATACTTTTGAAGATGAAATGGGACCTCAACTTCTGGGGGTATATGATACTCTGGCGACGGTCCCGCTCGCTGCGATTACGAATCTGATGAAGAAGGGATCATCCGCATGGTTCGACGACATCAGGACGCCCCAGGCGGAGGCGATGGTTGATATCATCCGCCGAAGCGTCGAGGATGGAGTGCGGGACCTCAAGACGAAATTCGGCGGAGAGATCAAGGAAATGCGATGGGGCACTGCCCACCAGGTTGAGTTTCCTCACGTATTTGGCTCGCATGATCTTCTCCGGCGGATTTTCAACGTTGGGCCATTTCCGAGCGGTGGTTCCCATTCGACCGTGAACAAAGGGGACTTTCGCCTCTCGCAAACCTTCCAGCATTACGTTGGTCCTTCCACGCGCCAGATATTTGACCTCTCAAACCGGAACAACACACGTTCTGTCACACCCCCGGGACAGTCGGGCCAGGTTTTTCAACACCACTACGACGATCAAGTACAATTGTGGTTGAACGGAGGCTACAGGACACAACTCATGGATCGATCTGCAATTGAGAATGCTGGTTACGATCGCCTGCTTCTGCGGCCGGCACAATGACGATATCTGGAGAGCTCAAAGCCCGCATCCAATCGAGCCGGTCGGTCTGCGTGCTGACCGGGGCGGGAATATCTGCTGAGAGCGGGGTGCCGACATTTCGCGGAGAGGACGGGCTGTGGAAGAAATTCAAACCCGAGGAGTTGGCGAACTTTCAGGCGTTTATCCGGAATCCCGACCTTGTGTGGGAGTGGTACGCCTATCGCAAGAAACTGATCCATGAGGTCATTCCCAACGCAGGCCATAGTGCGCTCGTTGAGCTCGAACGTTCTGTTGACGACTTCACTCTCGTGACCCAGAACGTGGACAACCTCCATCGGCGGGCCGGCAACAAATCTGTGGTTGAGCTTCACGGCAACATCGAGCGCAGCTACTGCATCGAGTGCAGAACCTCCGTCTCTGAGCTGGACCTTGACGCAAAGAGCGGAGCACCGCATTGCTCGCATTGCGGCGGACTGATACGGCCCGACGTAGTCTGGTTTGGTGAAATGCTGCCGGTGGAGGCATACTCGATAGCCGAACAAGCTGCCCGCCGCTGTGACCTTTTTCTTTGTGTGGGAACATCTGCTGTGGTGTATCCGGCCGCCTCATTGCCTCACACGGCCCTGGATCATGGAGCATATGTTGTTCAGATCAACCGCGAACATACCGAACTCTCTGCCCGTGCCCAGGAGACACTTCTGGGGGCAGCGGGGGAAATTCTGCCTCAACTCGTCACATACTTCAGTCAACAACAAGGGAAAACACCATGATTCCATCGTCAGGGTTCAGTAAGACGAAAATCATCTGCACGATAGGTCCTGCATCGCAGAGTGTGGACACACTCGTAAAGCTTATTGAGGCGGGCATGGATGTCGCCCGATTGAACTTCTCGCACGGGACGCGTGAGCAGCACCGGGAGGTTATTGAGCACATCAAGGAGGCGAGCAGCAGGACAGGCGAGCATATTACGATTCTTCAGGACTTGAGCGGTCCGAAAATCCGGACGGGTCGGTTGAAGGAAAAGAGCGTGGAAATACATACGGGATCGACGTTCACCTTCACGACACGCGACATACTCGGTGATACTGACGTCGTCTCGACGACCTACCAACTGCTGCCCAGGGATATTCAGGCAGGAGATTCGATTCTAGTCGATGACGGGAAAATGAAATTCACTGTGGTGTCAAAAACCGATACGGATGTTCAGTGCACGGTCGTGAATGGAGGAGTTCTTTCGGACAAGAAGGGGATGAATCTTCCCGGAGTAAAGGTGAGCGTGCCGTCGTTTACGGAAAAGGACGTCGAAGATCTCAGATTCGGCCTAGCGAACGATATTGACTACGTTGCTCTTTCCTTCGTACGATCAGTGAAGGATATACAAAGTTTGCGGGAGTTTCTGGTGAAGGAAGCCCCGAAAGGTAAGCGAATCCCGATTGTGGCGAAAATCGAGAGAGGCGAAGCGGTGGAAGACATCAATTCGATCATCGCTGAGTCGGATGTCGTCATGGTTGCGCGGGGAGATCTCGGAGTTGAACTTCCTCCAGAAGATGTCCCCCTCATTCAGAAGATGGTAGTCCGCCTCTGTAACGAAGAGGGGGTGCCGGTGATTGTCGCCACGCAGATGCTGGAATCGATGATTGAGAGCCCTCGCCCAACCAGGGCGGAAGCAAACGATGTTGCGAACGCTGTGCTGGACGGGGCAGATGCAGTCATGCTGAGCGCCGAAACCTCTGTGGGAAAGTTTCCTGTTGAAGCGGTACAAACAATGGATCGTATCATCAGGAAGGCAGAAATCCGGTATCAGCCCCATCTTGATATTGCGAGGATGAGCGCGGCAGAAGAGTTCACGATGTTCGATGCAATAGGCAGGGCAGCATGTGTCATTGCCAACGAGATTGATGCGAAGGCTATTGTTGTCATCACGCACTCCGGATTCAGCGCGATCAACACGGCGAAGTACCGGCCCAAAGCGTCGATCCTCGCCATCACGGGCCGTGAGAAGATCCTGAGGCGGCTCAACCTCGTGTGGGGAGTTCGGGGAATCATAGTGCCCGATTTCGTTGTCGATACGGACACTGCCTTCAAGCGCATCAACGATGAGCTTCGGAAGCTGGAATATGTTAAATCCGGCGACTACGTGATCTACACGGCAGGGTTGCCTTTGCTTTCAAGGGGGACAACCAATACGATCAAGATTGAAAAAGTCGAATGAGGATTTCTTCCCCCCGTTGTTCTTGGATGTTCGACCACGTTGTCAAAGATAGAGATGGACGAGTATTTGCAGATCGGTTGAGTTTCTGTTTAGGATGGTGTCTTTCGTATATCGAAACAGCGGACGCACTTCCACGCCGCTCACCGGCATGATCTCAAATCCCCCTGAATACCTGACCGCAGTGCCGCTCTTGACATCCGTATTCGGATCGAAGAAATCATACATGAATTTCAACTCGACTCCCTGCAGCAGTTTGTAATCCGCTTCGATCAAAACCGCCAGTTGCTTGCGGTCCGTCCCTGGAGTGTTCCGTTGATTGAGGTCCGAGCTCAGGCTCATCGAAGAGGAGTTTCCCTGGATGCGTTCGACATCACCGAGGATGGTGAGCCTGTCCATGAAAGTCGCTGAGGCATAACCGCCGAGGAGGTTCAGTTTGTCGACACTCGAAACGTCGTTGTACGACGAAACGCCGGCCATGGCGTTCAGTGGTCCCAGCTCTCCGTGAGCTTCGAGTTTGCCGAACACAGCTTTCGAGAGAATTCCATCGAGGTCACCCCGCGTGCCGTTGGTGAGGGCACCCATCGCGACAACAGACCCGGTTCTGAATCCAAGCTCCAAGCCGGTCTGTTGTCCCATATTGTTCCGGAACGGCGTAGCCTGACGAATGAAGGATGTGTGATCGTCAAATCGAAGGCCGTACGGCGGCGCAAATCGGCCCAACTTCAGATAGCCGTTCGCCGGGAGAATTCTCGCAATTCCAAACGCTTCAAGGCGATTGTACGGACCGAACGCAGGATTGATGTAGAGGCTGATCTTCTTTGAGACCGCCAGATTGAAATAGAGATCCATTTGCATCGGGAAGAACGAGCTGAGCGACGCATCCGGATTTGTCCTGGATTGATAGAAGGCAAGGAACCGGAAATCAGCTCCGTACGACATGAACTCGCCGATCTTCGTTGAGAAGTCGTCGATGGCATACGCTTCGCGCGTACTCTTCAATGAGAGGCTATCGCTTCCAAAACTCTGGCCGAAAGCGTTCCGCATCCCGCCGCCTGATGGATTCACATGGCAGCTCTGACAGGGAAGATTCAGTTGTGTGGCAAACCTGGGAATAGCGAATGCCGTCATGGTAAACGCGAACGCGGTGACTACACAAACAGACAGGTATCTTCGCATTGGGATTCCGTCAGAATGGTGGAAAGAGTGAATTGGCTTCATCAAATTAGATAAAAGGTCCCAGACATTCAACGAGAGCGGAATGCCCGTAGTTCCGCTAGAATAGCTGTTTTATCTTGATTCTCCGCCATTCTCCCTCTACATTGATTTCCGTTCCTGCAGACAACCATTCGCATCGCCACCGTTCAACCTCAAGTCGCCCATGAACTTCCTTACTCATCTTGAATGCAGTGTGTGCGGGGACCGTCATTCTCCCCACGAAATCCAGACTGTCTGCCGCAGCTGCGGCAAGTCGCTCGTTGCCCGATACGATCTCCAGGCCGCCCGCACATCATTCCTCAGGGCTTCGCTCAGGGACAAAGAGCCCTCGATGTGGAAATATGCCCCGTTGCTTCCCATTGAGCGAGAACAGAACATGGTTTCACTTGGGGAGAGAATATCTCCGATCACCGTGATGCCGAAAATGGGCCAGAGCCTGGGCCTGCCCAAGCTTCTCATGAAAGATGAAGGTCAGCTTCCCACAGGGTCCTTCAAGGCCCGCGGACTGGCGATGGCTGTATCGAAGGCGAAGGAGCTCGGGATCAAGACCGTCTGCATCCCGTCGGCAGGCAATGCAGCGGGTGCTTTGGCGGCGTATGCTGCGCGTGCCGGAATGGAGTCTTACATCTTTCTCCCTGAGGACACCCCTGAAATCAATATAAAGGAATGCCTGGCGTGCGGGGCCCATGTGGAATTGGTCAAGGGGAACATCAGCGACGCAGCGAAAAGAATGATCGAGCTGAAAAAGGCCAATCCAGGTTGGTTTGACGTATCGACGCTCAAAGAACCCTACCGGCTTGAAGGGAAGAAGACCATGGGGTATGAGCTGGCCGAGCAGCTTGATTGGGATGTTCCCGATGTGGTGGTGTACCCGACAGGAGGTGGTACGGGGCTGATCGGCATGTGGAAAGCGTTCGATGAGATGGAGCAGCTTGGCTGGATCGGGAGCAAACGGCCCAAGATGATCTCGGTTCAAGCGAGCGGCTGCGCTCCCATTGTCAAGGCGTACAAGGAACGGAAGCCCGACTCACAGTTCTGGGAGAGCGCGGAGACAATCGCGTCCGGACTGCGGGTACCAAAAGCTTTTGCAGACTATCTTATTCTCGATGCAGTCTACAAGAGCAATGGCAGTGCCGTAGCTGTGAGCGATGAAGAGATTGTCGCAACGGTGTACGAGATAGCAAAGACCGAAGGGTTGTTCATCTGTCCGGAAGGGGCGGCAGCATTTGCTGCGCTGCGATATCTCTTACGTGAAGAGAAAATAGCTGAAACAGATCGAGTGCTCGTTTTCAACACGGCGGCAGGCATCAAGTATCCGGAAGTGATACAAAGGTAAGGTATCGGATCATCAGGTGATCCGTTTATCGGATGATCTGGGAGCCAGATCGACGATGCCGTTGCAGTGGAACGAAGGTCCTAGGCTGGAGGGAACGACATGCGAAAACCACTTTTCATTTCAATTGCTTGTCTGTTTGTTGTTGCGATTGGGTTGGGCCAGCAGCCGCCGACAAAGAATGCGTATGTGGAAAAAATTCTCAAGGAAATTTCCCGCAAGAATCTGAAAGCGACGGTTGACAAACTCGCCGGGTTCGGTACCAGGTTGACGATTTCGGACACCGTGAGTGATACGCGGGGAATCGGGGCGGCACGACGATGGATAATGTCAGAATTTGAGCGATCCGCGCAGGCGAGCAAAGGTCAGATGACGGTTGAGTTTTTCGAAACGACGTCCCCGCCCACGCAGCGTGTACCAACTCCGACAAAAGTCGTGAATGTGGTTGCCACCCTGAGACCCGCCCAACCCGGCCCCTCCGCCGAAAGAGTGATTGTGGTTGGGGGCCACTATGATTCGCGCGCGGCGAACGTTCTAGATGTCAAGAGCGATGCGCCGGGGGCGAACGACGATGGAACCGGAACCGCAGTGACAATGGAGCTCGCCCGTGTGATTAGCAAGTATTCCTTCGATGCGACGATTGTGTTTATCGCGTTTGCAGGGGAAGAGCAGGGATTGCTTGGGGCAGCTGCCTGGGCTGACATGGCCAAGAAACAGAAGCTTAATGTCGAAGCGGTATTCAACATTGACATGGTGGGGAGTACGGTCGCCGGCGACGGGACTCGGGAGACCCGTTATGTGCGGCTGTTCTCCGAGGCGTTCACTCCTCTTGATACAGGCGCGGCGTTCCGGCAGCTAGTATCGCAAGGCCTGGAAAACGACGGCGGCTCCCGCACCCTTGCCCGATACATCAAAGAGATTGGTGAAAGGTACAATCCGAAATTCGGTGTGGACCTGGTTTATCGGCTCGATCGTTTCCTCCGGGGAGGGGATCACCGGCCCTTCCACGAGCGCGGATTTCGGGCGGTACGGTTCAGCGAAGTGAAAGAAAATTATGATCACCAGCACCAGGACGTGAGGATTGAAAACGGAAAGGAACTCGGGGACCTCCCCAAATTTGTCGATTACGAGTATTGTGCCAATGCTGCGCGCATCAATGCTGCGGCGATAGCAACGCTTGCACGGGCACCGCAGCCGGTTCAGAAAGCCACGATACTTACCGCTCAACTGGGCTATGACACCGTCCTGCGGTGGTCCAGGAACCCGGAATCGGACCTTGCCGGATATCTTGTGCGGTACAGGCAAAGTCACGCACCAGTGTGGGAAAAAAGTGTATTCACCCGTGATACGACCATCACACTCAAGGTATCCAAGGACGAGTATCTTTTCGGGGTACAGGCAGTCGATAAGGAAGGAAATGCCGGCCTGGTATCTATTCCGAGGTCTACAGCACGTTGAAGAAGTTCACCGAAATCACACCACAACGAATCTTCTCATAGAAGGAGGGGAGTACATGAAACGCCGGATCATTGCACTTATCGTATTCGTGTCAATTCTGTCGGGCTTCACAGTTGCCCAGACGAAGGAGACGCCGAAGGAAGAAGGGACACAACGGGAGAAATTCGACCCAAAGCGGGACTCAGAGAAGGATCTTCAGGACGCGATCGTTCTGGCTGCGAAGACACACCAGCGCATACTGCTCGATGTCGGAGGCGAATGGTGCATCTGGTGCCGCAAGCTCGACAAGTTCTTTCAGGACAACAAGGACGTATCGGAATTTCTTCACACGAATTATATCGTTGTGAAGATCAATTGGAGCCCAGAAAACAAGAACGAGAAGTTCCTTTCCAAATCTCCGCAGGTGAAGGGGTACCCCCATATTTTCGTTTTGGAAAGCACGGGGAAACTTCTGCACTCACAAGATACCGGTGCACTCGAGAGCGGTGATCATCACGATCACGACAAGGTGTTTGATTTCCTGAAGAAGTGGGCTCCGAAGAAGGATTCGTAACATCTGCAGGAAACAGGAGAGCTTCAGGTGCGTGAAAAGTGAGATGAGCGGCCGTACTGGAACTTGAGCAGCTCTTCGACAGTACTGAGGTTTTCCTTCTTCTGAAGGTACGAGAGGAATTTCACAAGAACCAGCGCTGTTGCATACGCATCCCCGGACGCGCGGTGGCGTTCGGGGATTGTTATGTCCAGGTGTTCCGCCACAGGGCCGAGTGACTTGCTGGTCAGGTGAGGGAGTATGCGGCCCGAGAGTTTGACCGTGCAGAGCCGCTGATTGTCGAGTTCGATGCCGCGTTCGCGCCTCGCAGTGTGCGACACGAATCCCCAGTCGAACGCAGCGTTGTGGGCAACGAAGACCGCGTCGCCGAGGAATTCTGCGATGAAGGGGACGACCTCGCGCGCCGGCGGCGCATCAAGCACCATGACATTGTCGATGCCCGTCATCGACGTGATAAACGCCGGAATTGTCACCAGCGGATTGACGAGTGTCGAGAACTCATCGACCAGAACGCCGTCCTGGACTTTCATCATCGCGATTTCCGTGATGCGGTCGTCGGTCGCGCTCATGCCGGTCGTTTCAACGTCAACGACGACAAATGTTGCCTTGCTGATGAGCTGCGGCCTCTTCACCGTGCGGTCCGTCCTCAATGATTCCGCTTCCCCTGAATGAATTCCTCTGCAATCCGAACGTCTTCCTCGCTCCCGAGAATCAGCGGAGTTCGTTCGTGGAGCGACTGTGGCTGAATATCCAGAATCCGCTGCATTCCGTCCGTGGCGCGTCCGCCAGCCTGCTCGATCAGGAACGCCATGGGATTCCCTTCATACATAAGCCGGAGCTTTCCTTTGGGATTTTTCGAATCGGCCGGATACATGAAAATGCCGCCATACAACAGCGTACGCTGGATGTCTCCTACCAGCGAACCGACATAGCGGGCGGAATACGGCCGGTCGGTCGCTTTGTCCTCAGCCTGAAGATAGCGGACATAGTTCTTCATTCCGTCAGACCAGCGATGAAAATTACCTTCATTCACACTATAGATTCTGCCCTTTTTTGGAATGCGGATGTTCTCGTGTGAGAGCAAGAACTCTCCTATGCTTGGATCCAGCGTGAATCCGTGCACGCCGTCGCCGGTGGTGTACACGATCATTGTTGCCGAACCGTACATCACATACCCTGCGCTGACCTGCTTATATCCGGGCTGGAGACAATCATACATTGAGCCCGGTCCGGAGGGGCTGACCCTTCTGAAGAGGGAAAAAATCGTGCCGATGGTGACGTTCGCGTCGATATTCGATGAACCGTCAAGCGGGTCGAAGATAAGAACATACTTTCCAGTCGGATAATGTTCAGGGATATCCAGAACATCCTCGTGTTCTTCCGACGCCATCACGCACAGGTGGCCGCCGTGATCCATTGCCTTGTAAATCGCCTCGTTCGCATAGATATCCAGTTTCTTGACTTCATCTCCATGGATATTCTCGCGTCCGAGTGAGCCGAGAATATCGACGAGCCCCGCCTTGCTGACTTCACGGGAGATGATCTTGATGGCGAGTGTCAGGTCACGAAGGAGTCCCGAGAAACTCCCGCTTGCGCCCGGGTGTGCCCGCTCACCTTCGATGATGTGACGTTCAAGGGTAATAATCTTATTTTGGGACATGGCAGTGGAGGCCTGAGATTGGATGGGGTTGCTGATGGTTTGCGACGAGGCTGCGAGTCTTGAAGAACAGAGCCGGAGTATGCACTGAGGGAATTCCTTCTACAGCATCGCCGCACACTCTTGACTCGCGGCTATGATTTGATTTCTTGGTCCTTGTACTGTAACCGATAGAGTTTTCGATAGATCCCATCGTGCGCGAGGAGTTCCTGATGAGTCCCCATTTCACGGATCTCGCCTTTGTGCATGACGATGATCTTGTCCGCACTCTGGATTGTCGAGAGGCGATGAGCAATGACGATCGATGTCCGGCCTTTCAACAGTTTTTTGATAGCCGCCTGAATGAGCAATTCTGTTTCCGTATCGACGCTCGACGTCGCTTCATCGAGCACAAGAATCCGCGGATTGAACGCCAGTGCTCTTGCGAACGACAGGAGCTGTTTCTGACCCACGGAAAGAGTCGATCCGCGTTCCTTCACTTCGGCGTCGTATTGCCGGGGCAGTTGTTCGATGAAGCGGTGAGCCCCAACGATGTGCGCCGCTTCTTTCACGCGGTCGAGAGGAATAGACGGATCGCCGAGGTTGATATTTCCCTTGATATCCCCCGAGAAGAGAAAAACGTCCTGGAGCACGACCGCAATGTGCTTTCTCAGCTCTTCCGGCCGAACCATATCGATGTTGATGCCGTCGACAAGAATCTCGCCCTTTTGGTGTTCATAGAAGCGGCTCAGCAGACTGATGATGGAGGTTTTGCCCGCGCCGGTATGCCCCACAAGAGCGACTGTTTGTCCGGGTTGCACGTGAAAGGAAACGTTCTTCAGCACCCACTCGGGCGAGTTTGCTCCGTCCGACGGCGTGTGATAGGCGAACCAGATATTGCGAAATTCGATCTCACCGCTCACTGACGGCAGCGGCGTGGTCACCTGGGGAGAATTCGCGATGGACTTGTCATCGAGGAGCTGGAAAATACGCTCAGACGAAGCCATTGCGGTTTGCAGAATGTTGTATTTTTCCGAGAGATCGCGAATCGGCCGCCAGAACATCTCGTTGAACTGCAGAAAGGCCATCACGGTTCCCAGCGTCACAGCTCCGCCAAGGACGTTGCCGCCGGCGTACCAGATGATCAGGCCTATTGAAATTGCGCCAATGAGATCGACGCCCGGATAGAACACCGCGTAGTAGAATATGGATTTGATGTTGGCATCCCGGTGGGCGGCGTTGATGGCGGAAAACTTGTCAAATGACTTCTTCTCCCGATTGAAAATCTGATCGACCATCATGCCCGTGATGTGTTCCTGCATGAACGTGTTGATGCGGGCGATCTGGGTGCGAACCTCACGATACGCTTCGCGTGCCTTCTTGCGGAAGAGGAACGTACCGTAGAACAGGAGCGGGAGGACGCTCAGCGATACGAGAGAGAGTTCCCAATTCATCGTAAACATGAAGTAGAAAATGCCGATGATGGTGAAGATGTCGCTGAACACCATGACGATACCCGACGAAAACATCTCGTTCAGCACTTCAACGTCGTTCGTCACCCGTGTAATCATGCGGCCAATCGGGTTCTTGTCGTAGAACTTTGGAGCGAGGTTCTGAAGATGCGTGAAAATCTCCATCCGGAGGTCATAAATGGTCTGTTGGCCGATCCACTGTGTCAAATAGGCGTTCGCATACTGGACAAAACCGCGAACGATGAGGACGGCAAAGAAGAGAATCGAAGTAATCAGCAGGCCATGAGCGTCTTTTTGAGCGATGTTCGAATCCACGGCCACTTTTGTGAAGTATGGCCGGATAGCCTCCATGGCACTCGTGAGAATGCTCAGCGCGATTCCGAGAATCACATGCCAGCGGTACGGCCGCAGATACTTCAGCAGCCGCCGCATCAAGCGGGCGTCGTACGCTTTACCGAGAACTTCTTCTTCGTGCATAAGTCAATTCAATATTGAAAATGCAAAATCAAAAGATAAAATGGGAAAGGCAAAATGAAACTGGAGGGAAGCGAAATGTCTCTTCATGTCTTCCTCTTGCCGCGTGCAGAACTCACAATCGCTCCAAGAATCCGCGTAATCTCATCGGCTTCTTGGATAGCGTCGATGAATGACCTCCTTTCCAGTAATCTGGAGGCGTCTAACAATCTGAGCCAATACAGGGCTTCACGTGCTTCGCGCCACGCCCGTTCGAGTAATGCGCTATTACAGTTCTTCGAGCTCTCGTTCAAGCAGCTGCTTCTCGTTCAGGTCGGCATAGATGCCGCCATGAGCCACCAGCTCGTGATGGCTGCCCCGCTCGACAATCTGACCCTTGTCCAGCACGACGATCAGGTCCGCTTCTTTGACCGTGGAAATCCTGTGACTGATGATAATGCTCGTTCGTCCCTTCATGAAGGCACGCAGCCGCCGGAGAATCTCCTCTTCCGTGTAGGTATCGACAGCTGAGAGACAGTCATCGAGGATCAGTATCCGCGGTTGACGCATGAGAGCCCGGGCGATGCTGGTTCGCTGTTTCTGCCCGCCCGAGAGAGTGATGCCCCGCTCACCGATCATTGTTTCAAATTGCTTTGGAAACTCCAGGACGTCTTTTGCGATCTGGGAGATTTCTGCAGCTTCCCGAACGTGGCCGGCAGTTCCGTTATCGGTCCCGTATTGGATGTTCTCCGCCAGAGAGTCCGAGAAGAGGAATGTCTCCTGTGGAACATACCCTATGTGTGTGCGCAGGACAGAGAGGGGAATATTCCTGATGTCTTCGCCGTCAATCAGAAGCTTGCCCCCAGTGATGTCGTAGAGGCGCGGGACGAGGTTGACGAGTGTGGTTTTCCCGGATCCGGTGTACCCCACGACGGCAACTGTCATGCCGCGTTCGATTTTGAGATCGATGTTGAGTAACGTTGGCCTCTCAGCCCCCTTGTGCGTGAAGTTCACTCCGCGAAACTCGATCTCGCCTCCGATATCCTGGATCGTCGCAAGCGTCCCATCCGTGTCTTTGATTTCCGGCGTAGTGTCCAGGATCTTACACAGACGCTCCATCGACGCTGCCCCTTGCTGAAGCAAATTAATGACCCATCCGAAGGCGATCACGGGCCAGATCAGCATGATCAGGTAAGCGAGGAAGGCGGACAGTGCTCCGATTGTGAGCTCTCCGCTGATCACCTTCAGTCCACCAGCGTACAGGGTGATGATGATTGAGCAACCGACAATTCCGAACATCAGCGGCCACATCAGAGACTGGATGCGGGCCAGAACGAGGTTCTTCTGGAGATAGTCCCGGCTCAGCCTACTGAAAAGGCCGATCTCGTATTTCTCGCGGACATAGGACTTGATCACCCTGATGCCGGAGAGATTCTCCTGAGCCCGGGTCGTCAGCAGCGAAAACTGCGCCTGGCGTTCGAGCGATTTCTTGTGAATGCTCTTCCCCAGCAGATAGACAAAAAGTGACGCAAAGGGTAACGGAATCAAGGCGAGTAATGTGAGCTGCCAGTCCTTGACAAGCATCAAACCGAGGACCATGGTAAATGTCAGAAGCGTATCGGTCGGATACATGATGCCGGGGCCGACGACATTGCGCACTGCGCTGATGTCGTTGGTGGCGTGCGCCATGAGGTCGCCGGTTGGCGTGTTTTGGAAATACGAATACGACAAGCTCTGCAGATGCGAGAGGAGATTGTTCCGGAGGTCGAATTCGATGTGGCGCGACACGACGATGATTGTCTGGCGGGTCAGGAACGTAAAGAAGCCGGCGACAAGCGAGAACGAGACAATGATGACTGCCCAGCGCAGAAGATCTCCTGCCACCACCGCATGAGTATCGATGCCGGTCTTGAGCGCATCAATTGCCTTACCGAGGAACATCGGCTGCACAACGGTGAACAGGTTGCTCGCGATCACCGTCACCACACCCCAGAGGAGCGTGCGCTTGTAGCGAACCAAGTACGGTTTGAGACGCAGTAATGGCTTCATGAACAAGTCAAAATGAAAAGGGGGAGAATGAAAAATCGAAAACCAGACACAAAAACCCTGAGACTGATAACAGAAAAGAAAGAACTTCGCCTAGCCGATGGTTTCGAACCCTGTATAGCGATGCAAAACCTTCGGGACGATGATCTTCCCCTCGGGGGTCTGGTAGTGCTCAATCAGGGCAGCCACGACTCTTGGCAACGCGAGGCCTGAACCGTTCAGAGTATGAACAAATTCCGGCTTCGATCCGTTCGCCGGACGGAACCGCAAGTTCATCCTTCTGGCCTGAAAAGCCTCAAAATTGCTGCACGATGAGACCTCCAGCCATTTGTTCTGGCCGGGTGCCCAGACTTCAAGGTCATACTTCTTCGTTTGGGTGAATCCCATATCACCGGTGCACATTAACAGCGTCCGGTAGGGGAGGCCCAGGAGCTGAAGGAGGCGTTCGGCGTCCAAACGGAGTGATTCCAATTCATCGTACGACGTTGAAGGGAGAACGAATTTCACAAGTTCCACCTTGTCAAACTGATGAAGACGGTTGAGCCCGCGGACATCCTTGCCGTACGAGCCGGCCTCACGGCGGAAGCACGGCGTGTAGGCCGCGTAACGAATGGGAAGATCCTTTTCCGTCAGAAGTTCATCACGGTGAAAATTCGTGACCGGCACTTCCGCTGTCGGGACCATATAGAATTGATCGCGTTCGACAATATACATCAGGTCTTCTTTGTCGGGAATCTGTCCGGTTCCCCGTGCGCTGGCCTCGTTGACGACGATCGGTGGAAAGATCTCTTTGTACCCGCGCTCCAATGCCTGATCGAGGAAGAAGTTGATGAGAGCACGCTCGAGGGTAGCGCCTTTGCCTACGTAGAACGGAAATCCGGCACCCGTGACTTTTGAGCCGCGTGCAAAGTCGATAATGCCTAATCGATCCGTGATGTCCCAATGAGGTTTGAGCTCGAAGTCCACGGTTGGCACTTCGCCCCAGTGAAAGATGTCCTTGTTGTCGGCGGGTGTCTTGCCGATGGGAACGGAAGGGTGCGGAACGTTCGGCACGGTCAGCAAGAGCTCGTTCAGCTTTCCTTCGGTTTCCCTGAGCTCGGCGTCGAGGGCCTGGATGCGGTTTTTGACAGTCTCCATTTCCGCAATTGCGGGAGCGGCATCGCCCGCCTCCTTTTTCAGTTTCCCGATCTGCGCCGAGACGTCATTGCGGCGCGCTTTCAGGGAATCGTTTTCCTGGATCATCTTCCGACGGTGTTCGTCGAGTGCTATGATTTCCTGGAGGTTGATCGTGGCGCCTTTGGCTTCGGCCCCCTTGAGTACGGTCTCCAGATTTTCGCGGATAAATTTCAGGTCGAGCATAGTCGAAAAACCATGTCCTTTCTATCGATCGGTTCTGAGTTCGAATTCCACAATGAGCGGCAGATGGTCGGACGCTGACGATTGCAGCACGCGAGCCGACACTGCGCGAAGACGCGATGCCGCAGATGCGCTGTCAGGTTGTGAACTGTTGAGCATGAAGATATAGTCGATTCGTTTCCCGGGCATTTCCGACGGAAACGGGAACCCCGCGCCGCGGGCAACTTGATCCCAACTGTCTCTGAAGTCCTTCTTCAGCTCTGCTATGACACGACTGCCAGGGACGTCATTGAAATCTCCGCACAGAATAACAGGTCGGGAAGAATAGCCCCGCAGAGCCCGCGTGAGTTCAGCCGCGCTTGTGGATCGTGCGGAATCGTCCGCGCGGCTTTCCAGGTGAGTATTGGCGACAACGATTTCTTCTCCACGAACATCGAGGACCACCTGGAGCAACCCGCGCTGTTCACCTGGATGAATCATCTTGTATAGAAGATTCCGTTCCTCCAGGATTGGAAAACGCGTCAGAAACGCATTCCCGTAATCTCCGCCCTGGTACGAGATGGTTTTGCCGAAGGCATAGGTCATGTCTGTCAGGTCTGCCAACCTGGTGATAATATCGATTTTTCCGGATCGTTCAACGCCTCTGTCGACTTCCTGCAAGGCAACCACATCGGGTTTCTCGCTCAGAATGATCTTCGCAATCCGGTCGACGTCAACCTTCCGGTCGAGCCCTTCGCCGTGATGGATGTTCCAGGTCATGATCCGGAGAGCCGAACCTGACCCGGAATATCTGCTCGAAGAGCAGCCTGCTGACAGCAGAAGGCCGGAGGCAGCAGCGAACAGCAGGGCTAGGCGGATAGTTTGGCGGAAGTTCACGAGTGCGATGCCCGAGCTCATCAATTGCGTCCAGCCCCCTGAAGCTCGCGTTTCAAAAAGGTAAGGCCCTGCGTGATATCCATTGGTTTAAGCCCCAATTCCGTCTGGGCTTTCAACGTAACAAATCCCGTCACGGGAGGACGCGGAGCAACCTGGTTGAGGTCCGCCGACTTCACTTTCTGGACATGGCCGGGATCGAGACCAAAAAGCTCCGCCGTCCGGACAGCGAACTGATATCGGCTAATGCGCTCGCTGCCGCAGATGTGATAGATCCCTTCGCGGTTCAGTTCGAATCCTTTGACAGCAGCGAATGCTATGTCATTCACGTGCGTGGGATTGCTGATCTGGTCCTCGGAGCAGCGAATGGTCTTGCCCGCCCGGAGGTTCTTGATCACCCAGATCGGGAAGTTGTCCCGGGTGCCGATACCACTGCCATAGAGGACGATGGTCCGGAAAATCGCGTGAGGAATCTCAGCAATCCGCACAGCGTTTTCGCTTGCAAGCTTGGTCTTTCCGTAGTAGCTGATGGGGTTCGGCCTATCGTCCTCGCCGTACGGTCCGTGCGTTCCGTCAAACACGTAATCGGTTGAGATGTGGATGAGGCGCGCCCCGACTTTGCGCGTGGCTTCGATCAGGTTCTCCACTCCCACCACGTTGATTTTCCAGGCTTCCTCGCGGTGCAGCTCGCACCAATCGACGTCGGCCGCAGCGGCCGCATTAATGATGGTTGTCGGGTTGAAGCTCGACACAAGGCTCTTGACATCCCCTTTTTTCGTGATGTCGAGCTGCGTGTAGTCAAACAGTCGATCGTCATAGACAAAGGAGCGCTTCCGTGAGGTGTTCAGTACCTCATAGTCGGTCTGGGAGCTCAGCATCAAAGCAAGTCGCTGCCCCAGCAGACCATTGGATCCGCAGATCAAAATCCGTTTCATCGAAGACTCTCTTCAAGCGCTGTCGCAGCGTCGGTCTTTTCATCCCTGTACTTGATGATGACGGGCGTGTAGATCGCAAGATGGTGTTGACGGGCAAAATCGCCATCGATATGACGGCTTCCCTGGATGACGACAGCCCCTTCGGGGATTACAAGCGGCCGCGTAGCGGTGCGACGATGGATCGTTCCCTTCACCAGGTCGTAAACCGGAGTCGAGCCGGTGAGGATGACGCCGGCTCCGATGACCGCGCGTCGCTTCACGATCGTCCCTTCGTAAATGCCGCAATTGCCCCCGACCATGACATCGTCTTCGATGATGACCGGCATCGCGCCGACGGGTTCCAGCACACCCCCGACCTGCGTCGCCGCGCTCAGGTGGACGCGTTTGCCTACCTGGGCACACGAACCGACGAGCGCGTGTGAATCGACCATCGTTCCTTCGTCGACGTAGGCGCCGACATTGATGTACGCCGGCGGCATGATCACCACGCCTGAAGCGACGAATGACCCGTCGCGGACCGATGTTCCACCCGGGACGACCCGTACACCATGCTCAAGGGAAAGGCCTTTCAGTGGGAACGTGCTCTTGTCGAAGTAGCGGAACTGTGGAGTCGCAGAATAGTCGTGCATCTCCCCAAGCCGGAACCCGAGGAGAATTCCCTTCTTGACCCAGCTGTTGAGGACCCATCCATCGATATTCCCTTCCTCGCCGGACCTGCCCGCCGCGCGGATTTCTCCCTGGTTCAGAAAGAACTTCAACTCGTTGAATGCCTTGAGCGCTGCGTCGCGGTCAAGCGAATCGATATTCTGTGAAAAGAAACCTTCGATCTGGTCTTTGAGTGCCATTGCAGAATGTCCGTATTCGTTGGCGTGATAACATTCGACCGCCTAGATGAGGGAAAGACCCTTCAACACAACTTTGAGCTTTTCGCGATTGCTTTCACTGATCGGTACAAGCGGCAACCGGTACACTTCTTCGATCATCCCCATCATCGCAACAGCCGCCTTGACTGGAATCGGGTTCGCTTCGATGAAGTTGATGTTCATCAAGGGAAGAAGCTTGTTGTGCAGTGCCAGTGCCTTTTCCCATTGTCCTTTGAGACAGCATCGCACCAAATCGGAAAACTCCTTTGGTGTCTCGTTTGCGACAACCGAAATACATCCGTCTCCGCCGAGACACATCATCGGAAGCGTGAGGGCGTCGTCGCCGGACAAGAGCGAAAAGCCTGAAGGCTTGTTCCGCGCAATTTCCATGATCTGAGCCATGTTCCCGGAGGCTTCTTTCACGGCCATTATTGCGGGGATTTCCGAAGCCATTCTCAATACCGTAGAGGCCTCGATGTTGCCACCGGTGCGGCCGGGGACATTGTAGACGATGATCGGGATGTCCACTGCCTCTGCAATGGCCCTGTAGTGCTGGAAATAGCCCTCCTGTGAGGGTTTGTTGTAGTAGGGGCCAACTATCAGGGCTGCATCTGCGCCGGCCTTCTTTGCGTGTTTTGACTGTTCGATTGCCTCATCGGTGCTGTTGCTTCCGCTGCCCGCGAAGATCTTTGCCCGTCCGTTTGCCTGCTCGATAACGATATCGAATACCCGGTAATGTTCCTTGTAGGTCAAGGTTGGACTTTCCCCCGTGGTGCCGACGGGGATCAGGGCCTCAACGCCATTCTTGATTTGGAAGTCGACGAGTCGCCGAAGCGACTTCTCGTCGAGCGATCCGTCCTTCTTGAATGGAGTGACGAGCGCGGTGCCGGTGCCCTGAAATTGTTTTCGTTTTGCCATGGAGTCGATTCCTATCGTTGCTGTTTGAAAAGGTCTTCGAGCACATCCTCAAATGTAAACATCCCCTTCTTGTCTTTGACCCACTCGGCAGCGACGACTGCCCCCAGCGCGAAGCCGGTCCTGTTCTTTGCCGTATGAATGATCGCGATGCTGTCAGCCAATGAATCGAACGTCACCGTATGCGTTCCGACCACGGCGCCGCAGCGTGCGGATGTCACGTGGAGTTGCTCCGGACGTATCTTCCCCTGTGGAGAACCGGAGAGGACCTCCTTCTTTCTCCTGATCTTGCCCAGGAGAACGTCGGCGATGCTGAGCGCTGTACCGCTCGGGGTATCCAATTTGTCTTTATGATGGACTTCGTGAACGGAAGCGTCGTATTCTTCAAAGCGGTCAAACAACGAGCCCGCCTCCCTGAGGAGCCGGTATACAATGTTGACCCCGATGGAGAAATTTGATGCGTGCACCAGCCCGATGCCTGCAGCCTCCACCATCGACCGAACCGATGGCGCATCCTTCATCCATCCGGTTGTACCGACGACGACCGGCTTTCGAAGGTTCGCCAATTCTTCAATGTGTTTCAGGACTGTCGAGGGAATCGCGAAATGGACTGCAACATCGGCCCTCCGGACATCATCGGTCGAGAGCGAAGCGGAGTCGAGGTCGATGCGCGCGCAGATCTCGTTGCCGCGCTCGAGAGCGGCGCGTTCGACTTCCTTGCCCATTTTTCCATAGCCGATAAGGGCGAGACGCAACGCGTGATTGGGTTGACTCATGCATCCACCTGTTCAAAAAGATCGAGTTCAGGGACAGGTTCGAAAAACTCCTTGTGCAGCTGCTGCACTGCCTGTGTCACACAGTCTTCGTCGACCACGAGGCTCATGTTGATTTCGGACGCTCCCTGGGAAATCATGATGACGTTGATGTCGTTCAGTGCCCGGAACACCCTGTCGACGACACCGACGGTCGAGCGCATTTGTTCACCGACGACGCACACGATCGCTTTGTTGTCGTACACGCTGACCTCGGCAAACTGCTGCAACTCCCGTTCGATGATCTCCAAGCTTGTCGTGTTGTCGATCGTCAGTGACACAGCGACCTCGGAGGTGCTGACGAGGTCCACCGGCGTTTTGTGTTTCTGGAAGACCGAGAAAATTGAGGAAAGAAAACCGTATGCCATCAACATCCGGGATGATTGAATATTGATGACGGTGATCCCTTTCTTTGACGCGATTGATTTTACCGCCGCATTTGATTTCGGCGGATGGCCGACTATTCTGGTCCCGGTGGATTGAGGCCGTTTCGAATTCAGCACAATCACGGGGATATTCTTCTCCACCGCCGGCAGGATCGTGCTCGGGTGCAGTACCTTTGCCCCGAAATACGCCAGCTCGGAGGCCTCTCGGAAAGAGATGACCCTTAACTTCTTCGCAGAAGGAACTATCCGCGGGTCGGCGGTCAGGACACCATCGACGTCGGTCCAGATCTGAATCTCTTCGGCTCCCAGAGCGGCCCCGATAATTGCCGCGGAGTAATCCGAGCCGCCACGCCCAAGCGTGGTGGTAATTCCCTTTGCCGTCGATGCGACAAATCCCTGGGTGATTACGATTTTCCCTGCCTGCAGGGACGGGAGAATGTGATCTCGTGTTTTCTGATTGATGAGATCAAAATCCGGCGCTGCCGCGCCAAACTGATCGTTCGTGATCATAAAGCTGCGGGCGTCGACCAGATCAACATCATACCCTCGTGCCGTCATTGCTCGCGCCAGTATCAGTGTAGAAAGCTGTTCCCCCACGGAAGCAATGGCATCGAGCGACCGGTTCGTCAATTCCCCCAGGATTGCAATCCCCTGGCAAAGGGTTTTGAGCTCCTCGAACCGCTTCCTGATTGTCAGAATGAGCTGTTGAATCTCCGATCGGTTCTCGATGAGGTTTTCCAACAACGTCACATGGCGTTCCAGCAACGCGTTGAGCTCCGCATGGGCGCTCTCGAGATTCCCTTCGAGGGCAATGTTCGCGGACTTGAGGAGCGTGTTGGTAGCTCCGGCAATTGCCGAGAGAACCACCACAGGGCGCCGGTTCTGCTCCTTCGTAACAATCTGAATCACATTTTCCATGGCACGTGCGTCTTCGACTGACGTGCCACCGAATTTCATAATGATCATACGGTGGTCCTGATTGATTCCTACGGAGACGAGGGGGTCGGTGATTGCTGTCTCAGCGCTTCGAGGCCGTCGGGCCCCCGGAATGTTGATTTGAAGGAGGCGGCTCTGTTGCCGGCCCCGGCGGCCTTCACGAGATCCTTCGACTTCAGGTACTCGGCAAAGAAGGCGGCGCCAAAAACATCTCCGCAGCCAACGGTATCGACAACGGCTGGCATTGCGATACCAGGGATTTCGTGGCGGAACAGCTTCTTGTGCTCCTGCTGGATAAGTGTTGCCCCGTGTTCGGCACGCGTAATCACGAGCCCGTTCACCATCAGCGGCATCAGTTGATTGATGAGCGTGGTTTCATCGTATCGTTCCGCCGTGAGTCCTGCCGCCTCTTCTTCGCTGACCTGAATGGAGTGAAGCATGAAGCACCATCGCCGCCAATCGCTCAACGGGCGCCGGAATCGCTTGAAGTCTTCGTCGACCCCCAGGGTGAGCGAATGGAAGTCAAAATGGAGCGGGATACCATCGTCGCGCACATCCATGCGGATGGCATCGAGTGTCTCCAGCACGATATCGAATCCTGAGGCCATATTGACGAGAACGCCATCAACATCCAGCAATGACTTGATGCGCTGGAAGGGGATCGGCGAGGCAATGTGCTTTGAGCATTCGACTCTTCCGGAGGATGCATTGCCGAAGAAGTGAACCTCGTTCACTTGTTCCTTCGTCTTGAAGATTCCCCGCGTATCGACGTTCCCCAACCTCGCACACCGTTCCACGATCGCGTCGTACTCGGCTTCGTGAATTCCGAACGCCGGAATGATTTTGTCATCCGGCGAAAGCGATGCCGAAAGGGCGGCGATCGAATAGAAAATGCCGCCGTAGGCTTCGATAACCTGTTCGCTGCCGACAGAGTCGCTCACATGAAAAAAGTCACGGGCAAGGTGGCCGATGACCGTTACTTTCAAATCTTTCGCCACTGGGATATCCTTCGGTTGATCACATACGTCTTGTTGGTCCGAGGTCCGTCAGTTCTTTTTCGTTCAATCGCCAGAGCCGCTGGCACGGGAAGCTGTTTTCATAGAGCGCTCTGCCGACAATCACCGAGTCGACACCGAATTTCTCAAGTTCCTGCAGTCGAATCAGTTCCTGATACCCGTTGATACCCCCCTGGGCGGTAATGCGAAGGCCGGATCTTTGCGCGAGTTCTTTCATCGAGGCGGGGTTGCTGACTTTCGTTACCCCATCTGCGCTCATCTCAGAGTAGACAATGCGGGACACTCCCAGCTTCTTCATCTGCAGTATGAACGAGAGGGGAGTGACGTTGTGCACGGTGGCGCCGCCATCGGTCCTGATCTTTCCTTCGAAAGCCTCGACGGATATTGCTATTTTGCGTGCCCCGAAATCCTGAATCAGTTTCTCCACCAACCCCTGATCGTGGACAGCGATCGTCCCGATGACTATTCTATAGATGCCTTTCTCCAGCAACGATTTGATATCGTCGTAGCTGCGGAGGCCGCCTCCGACCTGAACAGGGATATCGACTGCCTTGACGATTCTTTCAATGATATCCCAGTTGTGAACTCTTCCCGTTTTGACGCCATCGACATCTGAGATATGCAGCGTCTTTGCGTTTTCCCCTCGCCAGAGTACCGCCATCTTCACCGGGTCGATCGAATACAGATTCTCCGATCCCGGTTCACCGTGGACGAGCTGGACACATTCTCCACTTCGGATTTCAATGGAGGGGAATATCAGAAGCATATCATTGCTTTCTCTGGTACAGGTTGCTGTGAGCCCCGCAGGGAAGACGAGGTTACGCTCAGAGCCGGCGCCCGCCACCCAATGTTGCAGCGGAGGAGGGTGGGGAGGGAGCCAAAGCACTCAAGGGTCAATTTCTATTGGATTGACCTAATTTTTCCAAAAATGGCGAAAATTCGGCTCAGATACAAGGAAGAGAGATTCCCGGGGTGGCGAGCAACAATGGCGCTCAGAGATCCGGGCTTGGAGTGTTTCGTGGACGAGCAGGAGGGAACTTTGGGGAAGATCCTACAGCCATGATTCCAGTTGATACAGCGTTGAGCCTTTGTAGCGGTATTGCTTCCAGTCGGGAACTATGCCGACGCGAACCGGCTCGTTGAGAATGTGGCGGGCGTACTGCAGTATCTCGTGCTGAGTGGTCCGGCTGTCACTCCCATGATTTCCCGGCCATTCGGCATCACAGTGGGTTCTTGAAAGCCAGTATCCTGCTCCCATCCTGAATGCTTTAATGGTGCTGACAAGGCTTGCCAACCCTCCCTTCCCCTGGAGAAGGAGGTGGCACCTGTCGGGCATGAATAGATAGACGGGAGCTTCACACCGAGATTTCTCTGCTTCTGCCATCAGGATCTTTTCGTATTTCCTGACCACGGCTTCATCTGTGAACAAGGGCATGTTGTGACGGACAAACACAGTGAATGCAGCTGCGGCGGATCCGTCAAATTCTACAATTGGCATGAGGTGATCGTGGTCTCTCGAGCATTCTGGTGCACCATCGACGGTCTATTCCATTGAACAAACCGGGGTGATCTTTCTGGCATCGAATAATCAGCGAGCGGGACGCGCCCTCCTTCGTGCGAGTTGTTCCTGGACGGCCGATGAAAGCTGTTCGCTCGTGAATGGTCTGGCCAGATACTGTATGGGTCCGAGGATTTGAGGGGCCTGGTCGGAACCATCTCCTGATTCGATAAGAAAAAGAAAGGGAATGCTCCGCGACCAGGGTAAGCGTTGCACCGTCTTCACGAATTGAGGAGTGTCCAGTTTCCGGCCATCGGGAGTGCAGATGATGAGATCGGGCTTCTCGTTCTTGACCGCTTCGACGGCTCGCACCTGGTCTGTGGCGTGGGAGAGCACGTACCCGAAGCGAAGGAGAGCACGTGACAAATCCACGATGCTCAGGATATCCTCGTCGACGATCAGAATCCTTTTTGGACAAGGCAATTGCACTGACCCGTCCTTTCCGTGTGACGGAATCCCGCCGGGTGACTTCGGATTGGAGCGGCGTCCGGGCGTCGCGGGGAATTCCCCTGAAGAATATTTCTGACCATCCCTCATTGCGTCGCCTGATGTTGAGCGACGTGCATCAGCGCCGTGAGGCCGCGCTTCAAATGCGTTTTGGAAATGATCCCGTCGGCCGAGACGCGATGGGCTTCCATCTCGTACAGGGTTTCATCGAACAGCGTCGCGAGGTATACTTTCGTTGATGCGAACCGCCGCTTGACAATTCGAGCCGTTTCAATGCCATTGAGTTCCGGAAGTCCCACATCAAGAATCACGATATCCGGCTTCAATTGTTCGACCTTGGCAATGGCTTCGAAACCGTTGAGTGCTTCTGCAATGACGTGCACTCCACGCATGCGGTTGAGATATTCGCAGACAGCTTCGCGGATTTCACCGTGGAAGTCCGCAACAAGCACCGTGATTCTTTTCTCAGGTTTGTTCATTCATTCTCCAGCGCGGGCTTGCCGCGCTACCTCCCTCTCATGGTTGACGCAGGCTGATCACGGGTCTTATCGGACTGGCCTCAAGGTATTCCCCCTCACCCACATCGATCAGCAGATTCTGACCATGCAGCTCGAAGCCAGCCCGATACAAACCCGCGTGAACCGAATCCAAAGTGTCTTCCCATGAGAGATCTCCACGGCTGACAGTGCATCCGCCAATGCGGGGTATTCCGTGTCGATGTGTGCCCGTCCCCGGCGGACCTTCATCGTGCGGCGAGGTCCTTGATGGTACTTCCGTCTATCAGTTCCTTGTTGTCGATACCGCTGGAAGTCACGGAGCAAATCAACCTTCCGTCGCTCTTCCCGATCCTGTTCTTCCAATGCAGCGGGCACAGGTTGGAGATGGTCTCGGGAAATTTGGGCGAGATTTGGTCAATCTCCCATCCGTACTGTGAATCGCGATCCCCGTACATCACTCGCTGCATCCATGCACCACATTCATCTTTTCTCCACATGGTTGCATCGTTATCATCTTGCGCAATTGCTTTTTCCCAGACCGCCTGAATTAGCTCTTCAGAATAGCTCATCCACATCTCCTTCTGTACGTGAAACAGTCACTTCACCGGAGGGGAGGGTTCTCCCCGGCTGCACGAACCTTGTTCCCGGTCCGCTCGTGACCCGTTCGCCTTACTGTTCTTCGGGTCGGCGAGGCTTAGGTTGCCGGGTGGCATTCTCCAAATCATCACCCCGATTGGTCACCGACCAGGTCCCCGTCAGCGAAAGTCCGGAGTACGTACGGAGCGCCCAGAGGAACAACCGGTGTGTGAAAAGAGATCCTGCCAAACCAACAATGCCAAAAACGAATGGACCCACGAACATTGCGATGATACTCGTCCAGGTATCAGCAATCGACACACCTCCCCATTGAAACGAGGTGTCGAGGACGATAATGTCGAGGACAAAGAACGCGATGGAAACCACGAGGCCAATGCAGACAGAAATCAGGACGCAGAGTGTTACGTACGAGCTGAAGGAAATGGTCTCCAATTCGATCGTTCTGATTGTGGTGACGTGCGTGTTGGCTGGCCCGACCGGCTTTTTCATTTCCATAGCCGCAATCACGGAAAGGGATGGGCAAATGTCAATACGTACAAATACGTACAAAACGCGTGTACGTATTATTACGTACAAAAATCGGCCCCTAGGAACGGAGAGATTCGACTGTTTTGATGGCCGACCTGAACACGTGCGGAGTCAGAAGCGATTCCACAGCAGCAATCAGGTCCGGGCGTTCCCTTGTGGTCCTCATCCCGTCTGCCATGCTTCTCAAATGTGCGTTCCGGGCGTTTTCGGTCATGCTCTGAAGTGATAAAAACCAGTTCAGCAGGTCTTTGTCGCCGGAGAATACTCCCATCAATTGAATGAGCTCTTCGTAAGAAGGCCCCTCGGCCTGCAGATCGATCATATGTGTTCCTTCAATACCTTCGTTGTTCAACCAAACGATCAGATCAGTCGGTCAGAAGCCAGGCTTCGGCGTCTTGCCGGCTGAAAAACACGCGGAAATGGTGACCTCGATTCGTTTCGACGACAAACTCCCCGAACTTGCCCCGTATCTGATCGCGCGCGAGAACGGCCGCAGTCTTGATCTGGTAGTTGACAAGTTTCTGGAGGATCATGCCTGCCTGCCCTGATTTCAGATCGAAGAAATTCTTTGAGAGTACGCTGCCGTGCAGCATCATCCGGTCGGCATGAAACTCCGTGCAGAAACCGATGAGCGTGACAACATCTTTCTCACATTCGAGCAGATTTGTATCACCAACAGCTTCGACAAATCTGTGGTTTTGTTTTTCTATCAGCTGTACATCGAATGATTTCACAGGGTGTCCCGTCCATACACGTTGACTCCGGAACCAAGCACGTCAACTCCTGGCTCAATGTCAATGCGTACTAGTACCGACATCTTCGTGTACGTAAAAGTACCTACAAGTAATTGCGGAATGTGGGGGGACTATTGCGGAAACTGCGGAATGAGACGGGAGTGAATACTGAAATTGGAATTCGTCTGCGCGGATACATGATGTCGGTGTAGCGGAATAAGACGCGAGGGTACATCGGAAAGAAATTGAAAAGAAGGTGGGAGCGTCAATCTGAATCGATGCGGGACAACGCGGTGCCGTTGTAGCGTTCATCGTCCATGCGGACAGTCGTGGCGATGAGCGAATAGCCGGAGCCGATGAATTCTTCCTCGCTCTCGGATACCGCGCCACAAAAAGCGTCTACTCGATTTTCACAAGGCCCCGGCCAATGGCGTGTTTGATGAGTCCTGCGATGGAATGGACAGAGAGTTTCGCCATAAGCCGTCGACGGTACGTTTCAATGGTCCGATCGGTGACGCCGAGTTGTTTCGCGACTTCCTTCGTTCTGAGTCCTTCTGCAATCAGCTGCAGGACATCTTTCTCGCGTTGGGAGAGGTCGATTGCGGTACGCTTGTCCTGGCGGGATTCACCTTTCAGAAAGGACTTCAGGAGCTGCTGTGAAGCCCTGGGGCTGAAGAAAAACTCTCCCGCATGGACAAGTTCAATTGCCCGAAAGAGTTCGGATGGAGAGGAGTCCTTGAACACGTACCCGCGTGCCCCGAGCTGGCTCATCTCGAGCACGTACTCCCTGTTTTCATGCATGGTGAGCGCGAGGATCTTTGAGGCCGGAACGCTTTTGCGCAGACGGCGTGAGGCCTCGAGACCGCTCATCCCCGGCAAATTGATGTCCATCAGAATGACATCCGGTACGAGCTTCTTTGCTTTGACCATCGCCTCTTCGCCCGACGACGCTTCGCCGACAACGGTGATGTTGCTTTTCTTTGCGAGGGCGGACTTGATTCCTTCACGGACGATGGGATGATCATCGACAAGAAGGAGTCGGATTTTCGCGGGAGAGAGTTTTTTCATGCGTTGGTTTTGTCCGATACTTGTGATGGTTTCAGAGGGACATGGATTGTCACGACAGTGCCCTGCCGCGGTACGGACGAAATTTCAAGTCTTCCCCCAATGAACGAGAGACGCTCCTGCATGTCGAGCAGTCCTAATCCGTCTCCCCTGGCCCTGGCTTTCGTTTGTTCATCCGTCCGTATTCCAAGACCGTTGTCTTCAATGACACAGGTGATTTCATTGTTGTTCTGTGTGCAGCTGATGCGCACGCGCTTGGCTCTCGCGTGTTTTTCGACATTCATCAGGGATTCCTGAATAATGCGATAGAGCGTCAATTTGACCTCCGGGGAAAGCGGTATCGCCGGCCACTTCTGTTTCACACGCGTCGCGATGTTCGTCCGTTCGCTGAATTCATCCGCGAGGCTTCGCACAGCCGATGCGAGCCCCAGGTCGTCAAGTTCGGCCGGGCGAAGATTGCGGGATATGCGGCGGATTTCGGTCATGACCTTGTTCAACAGCAGCTTGGTCTTGCGGACTTCCAGCCGCACAAGCTTGTTTCTGCCGGTCAAGTGCTCCTCGACCGACTCAATCCGAAACTTGACCGAAGCGAGAATCTGATTGACGCTATCGTGGAGTTCACGCGACACACGACGGCGTTCTCCTTCCTGCGCTTCTATGATTCGCTTCGAGATGCTGCGCGAGAGGTCTTCTGCCTGCTTCCGTTCGCTGATATCCATGATCGACCCGAGAGCACGTACCGGCTTGTCCGACTCGTCAAATTCGAAATGGCCCCTATGAAGCATATGCCCGTAGCCGCCTGTGGGCTTGAGGAACCTGTATTCCGCCTGCCATGAAGACGAGAGGCTCGACACCGCGTCGCTCATTGCTTTTTCGAGGCGCGCCCTGTCTTCCGGGTGCACATGCTCTAACCAGGTTTCCAGGGCCTTCCCGAGCTCAGCCAGCGGACCAGGGATCCATGATCGCTTGGAGTCATTGACCCAGAGTTCTCCATTCTTGAGGTTCCAGTCGTAGATGACATCAGCAGTGGTTGTGGCGACGAGGTGGAAACGCTCATCACTTTTCCGCAAAGCCTTTTGATGTATCCGTTTCCGCCGAAGATAGGCGCCGCCGAGAATGGAAAAGGAACCAACAAGAAGAACCAATGCGATCACGGCTGGCGGACGGCTTAACAAACCCGGTTCCACAGGGAAGGTAAGCGTTTGCCCCGTTGGGGCGAAGTCTCCAAAAAGCCCTTTCGCTTGAACTTCGATACTGTGATCCCCGCTGGCGAGGTCTCTGCGTTCGATTTCACGTTGAGTGGACCAACCGGACCATCCTTCATTGTCGATTCGGTATCGAATCTCGACGTCATCGGGATCAACATCGCCAAAATAGGGAAAAGCCTTCAGTCGCAGAATTGCAGTCGAGCCTTGGAATGAGGGAGGCATCAGAACTATCTTTGGGGGGCGCGAATCATCCGGCCGATTCAGGATGTTTACACCACCTCCGGGACTGCCGACATACACCCGGTTCTTGAATGCAAAAATATCCCAGAGGACCGGCGTGCTGAGGCCGTTTCGGACAGTAAAACTTGACCACACTCCCTTGTTGTAGCACGAGAGCCCTCGCGCTGTTGAAATCCATAGCACGCCCTTTTCGTCGACCCTTAAATCCCGGATCTGGTCATTGATCAGGCCATCGGAAGTCGTGAGGTAGCGAACACTACCGTCATTCGAGACTGTCCCAAGACCGTCTTTTTCATTTGCAAACCACACGCTTCCCGAAGAATCGACAGCCAAAGCGAAAATTCGCTCCCACTTGTTGATTAAACCGTTTTCTTTCGTCCAATGCTTCCACGCGTTGTTTTTCCATCGGCTGAGCCCCCTCAGCGTTGCAAACCAGAAGCTGCCATCGAACCCTTCAGCGAACCCATAGACACGGCCGCTGATGAGCCCCTCGTGCACGCTGTCTTTCTCGCTCCAGCGTATGAACTTTCCGCCCTTGTATTGAAACGCGCCCGGTTGGTTCTTGGGGTCTTCGTATGCTGCGGCGAGACCCAGGAACCACAAGTCGCCGCGGCGGTCCTTCCGGATTTTGTGGACACGGGCTGTGTTCAGTCCATCTGCGTAACCGAAATGTTTCCACATTCTTCCATTCCAGCGAAATGCTCCGGCAAAATTTGCGCCGCTGCCGACCCACACGTTATGATCGCGATCTTCCGTTATGCAGGTGATTGTCCCAAGCGTGGTGCCGAGAATGCTCTCGATATACTGCACGCGACCATCAGGCCGGTGAATCTCGAGTCCATTAAATGTCCCGAGCCAAATGGAGCCGTCGGCTGTGCGCGTAATTTCGTGCACGCCGTTCCGCTGGTCACCGAAAGGGTGTCTCCAGTATGTCCAACGATCCGAAGCAGCCTGAAAATGATAGAGGCCCTGCTCGGTCCCGACCCAGAGGTCGCCGCTCTTCCCGAATTTCAGAGCATGCGTTGATGTGAATTCTTTGGGCCGAGGCTCAACCGAAGACCACTCCCCCTTGTGCCTCTGCCGGATTTCCCCGGTCGCATAACAAACCAGGACATCTCCCGACGGAGAAACGTCAACTGCGAGTTGTCCCCCCGAGCGTTCAGTCGCACTCAGGCGGGCCAGGCCACCTTGTTTCCATTCGCGAATACCATGGAATTCCCGGGGCTCTACAACGGCAGCAATTCCATTTCCCTTCTGGTCTTCGACCACGGCCTGGATAATTGATGGATAGCCGTGTACTGGCATCACGAGTGTCCATGCATCGCCGGCCGATTTGTAAAGGCCGCGGACAGTGTTGACCCAAAGGCTGCCAGAACGAGTTCGCCAGAGATTTCTGGTGCCAGTCGAGATTGGGCGGGCTGGAATTGGAACGGGCCTCACGCTGCCCGGATTCAGAACAAAGAGGCTGTCACCACCGAGGATCAGAATTTGATTCTGTTTCGTGAGCACGATCGACTGAAATGAATTCGGTGTCGAGTTGTTTGGAACCAGATGCTTGAAGCCTTTTTTGCTGCCGAGGTAGAGAGATCCCTTGACTATGCAGAACACAGAATCATTCCCATATGGCTCGATGACGGAAACGAGATCCGCGGGGATCCCGTAGCTGTTGTCCAGTGAATTCCAGACATAGCCATCGAACCATGCGACGCCATTTTCAGTACCCGCCCAGATTGTACCACCAGGTGTTTCTGTGATGCAGAAGACCTGGTTGGAAGGGAGGCCGCTCTCAGTCGTGAAATGCGCCCACCGCCAAGAATCCTGAAATGGAAGAGTCTGCGCGGTCGCAAATTCCGGAGCAAGTGCGAGTGGTACGCACACAATGGTCAGAAGAATCCAAATGCTGGCTGGAGGACGAGACGAGCGCATAAGCATTCGCTACATGGCATGAAGGGGATCGGGTCAGAACCCTGTTTCCCCGACAATCGTACGGTGCGGGATTATGCCGTCGAGTCAGGAGATCCGATTGACGGCCGGACAAAGGTTAAGGAACTAAAGTGAAAACAGCAACAGGAGAAGGAGGATGGATAGGCCTGCATTTGCGGCGACGAGCGGTCGGAGCAGCGAGTTCGTCGGAAAGGGGGGGATTAACGCTGGGAAGCGAAGCGCTTGCGGCGGTTTCGAAGGTAATCGACGAAGATGAACTCACCAAGTTTGTTCAAGTCGGAGTAGTAGGCGCGGCCCTGATTGTTCCTGGTAAACTCGTCCACGAAGTTGATCAGGTAGGGATCGCGTGCGACCATGAACGTGCTCACGACGATTTTTTCCCTGCGGCACTGAACCGCCTCATCGAGGGTCTTGTTGACGATCCGCGGGTCGAGGCCGAACGAATTCTTGTACAGCCTGCCGGCATCGTCAAAAATCGCCGACGGTTTTCCATCGGTGATCATGAAGATCTGCTTGTTGACATTGCCGCATCGCCGCAGGAGGCTCCGGGCAAGCTGTAACCCGGCACGCGTGTTCGTGTGGTACGGGCCGACATTGAGGAACGGGAGCTCGTTGAGACTGACGGTTTTTGCCTCGTCTCCAAAAACCACAAGCGAGAGATAATCCTTCGGGAACCTGCTGCGAATGAGCTCGGAAAGCGCCAGCGCCACTTCCTTCGCCGGCGTGATGCGGTCCTCGCCGTAGAGTATCATGCTGTGGCTGATATCGAGCATCATCACGGTCGCGCAGCTGGTCGTGTGCTCCGTTTCGTATACTTCGAGGTCCTCTTCCTTCAATGTGAAGTCATCGATGCCGTCCCTCTTCATCGCGTTGGTCACCGTTGAGCTCAAGTCGATATTGGTCGGCTGATCGCCGAACGACCATTTCTTCGTTTCACTCAGCCGGTCGATGCCTTTCCCGGTGTACGGTGTATCATGCGACCCCTCAGGGGCTTTCTTCAGGGAGCTGAACACGTGACGGAGTGCATCCTGCCGTATCCGCTGAACCCCCTTGTTCGTGAGGATGTGCGCGTCCTTGGCGTCTTCGATGAGCCCCTGTTCTTTCAGCTTGTTGACAAGGTCATCGAGCGACAGCGACTTGTCAAAGAGCCCGTATTGCTCTGCGAGCTGCTGCAGCCAGCTCAGGGCCTCGTCTACATCCCCGCTGGTTTGAATCAGGAGGTAGCTGAAGATGGACGTGAGCGACTGGAGCCGCTGCTCGTCCGTCAACGATCCCGGGGTCCATTTGCTGTAGCGAAATACCATGTTCAGAGAATGCGGTTTGTGGTTATCAGTATTGAGTTCGTACGCCGGGAGCGAAGAGCGAACCGAACGTCGGCTAATTTGGAACCTGAAGGTCGAAACTCAAAACTCTTCCTCAATATTCTTGCCCTTGCCGGCAAAGATGCTTCCGAGGAGATCTTTGTAGGCCGTCAGCCGGTCGACCTCTTCCTTGGCAATGCGGGACGATTGGTGCAAGCCGTCGAGCACAAACTCCATGGCCGATGAAAGTTCATATTTGTCAGATTCGGAAAGCTTCATGTGCTTTTTTGTAAGATCGCGCAGGCCTTTCACTTTGTCCAGCTCGTCATAGTACCGATCCAGCGGCATCTCATCGGCGATTTCGATCTTGTTCCCGGACTCGAACCAGCTGATGATCTTCGCATACTCCGAGTCCTCGTGCTGGCGGGATTCCCCCTGATGCTTTACACGTTTCTGCAGGGGGTCGGGGAAGTACTGTTTGAAGACTTCGCGCACCGCTTTTCCGATGAGGGCCCGGCTCACTTTGACAGGTCCTTCCTGTTCGCCTTCGAATACGAGCTCCACTTTGCCCGTCATTCCCGGCAGCGCATGCGCGAGGTCGCAGATACGCGGCACAATGCATCGATCCCCGACGAGGATAGCCCGCCGTTCGGCGTTGCTGATGAGGTTTTCCATCGCAGAGATGGTGAAACGGGCGCTGATGCCGGATTTCTGATCGACAAATTCACTCTTCCTGGCTTCGAATGCTGCTTGTTCGATGATTTCCTTGAAGTAGTGGGGGATCTTCACGTCCCGTCCGTCGCGATGAATCCAGGCTTCCTGCTCGGTGATCCTGATCGCGTCCTCGATCGAGTGCGGATAGTGCGTGAGAATCTGGGAATCGATCCGGTCTTTCAATGGCGTGATAAGATTTCCGCGATTCGTATAATCCTCGGGGTTCGCGGTGAACACGATCATCAAATCAAGCGGTATGCGGACGTTGAAGCCGCGTATCTGGATGTCCTTCTCTTCCATGATATTGAAGAGGCCCACCTGAATGCGGGGCTGCAGGTCGGGCAGCTCGTTGATGGCGAAAATCCCCCGGTTCGTTCGCGGAATAATGCCCCAGTGGATCGCACCTTCGTGGGAGTAGTGGAGACGTTGTGCCGCGGCCTTGATCGGGTCGATATCGCCGATCAGATCCGCGATGGTGACATCGGGCGTTGCCAGCTTCTCACCGAAGCGCTGCTCCCGGTGAAGCCAGTCGATCTCGACTTCTTCGCCCCGCTCTTTCACAAGCTCAGAGCAGCGTTTGCACACAGGCTTGTACGGATTGTCGTTGATCTCGCACCCTTTGATGAACGGTATGTATTCATCGAGAAGGGAGGGAAGCTGGCGGACAATGCGGGACTTCGCCTGGCCCCGCAATCCGAGAAGGAGAATATCGTGCCTCGCGAGGATGGAATTCACGAGCGAAGGTATGACCGTCTGATCGTAGCCGATGATGCCGGGGAAAAGAGGTTCGTGGTTCTCGAGTTTTCGAATAAGGTTGTTACGGATTTCATCCTTGACCGGTTGCACGGTATAGCCGCTGCGGCGCAAGTCGCCGATGGTTCCAGGAAATCTCATATGTGGCTCTACTCCTTCGTTCAGAGTGCGTTGTATCTCCACCAATTATGTGCTACTTTCTATGTGATGGATACATCTAGTAAAACACTGGTCATCCGATTTAGTTCCATCGGAGACATCGTCCTTTCGACACCCCTCCTGAGGGTTTTACGCGCACGGTTTCCGCAGGGGCAGATCGACTACGTGACCCGGACGGAGTATGCGGAGCTCGTGAGATCGAATCAGAACCTGAATCATACGTATGAATTTGACGCCCGTGAGCGATTCGATGGACTGCGGGCGCTCAAGAAGAAAATCAGGGATGAACAATACGACCTCATCGTCGATATCCACGACAGCCTCCGCAGCAAGTACCTCAGAAGTCTGCGGGGTCCGCGGCGCCTGGTGGTCAACAAAAGGGTATTCGAGCGCTCGATGCTTGTGAACCTGAAGAAGAACCTGTATAAGGAAATCGTCTCCGTTGTCGATCGCTACATCGAGCCATTGAACGATCTGGGTGTGACGAATGACGGCAAGGGGCTGGAACTGCATATCCCCGACGAGATTCTTTTCGGCGTTTCGGGGAAGATAGCGACGTTGAAGCTCAACCGATTCGAAAAAGTCGTCGGACTTTGTCCTGGTGCGCGCCACTTCACGAAACGCTGGCCCGCTGATCGATTCGCACGCGTCGGAGCGGCGTGTGCCCAGAAACTGGACGCGAAAATACTCCTTTTTGGCGGAGCTGCCGACACGGCCGTGTGCAATCAGATAGTCTGGGATATCAATAATCAGGCGGGGGCGGAGCGGGCGACAAGCCTCTGCGGTCAGCTGGGGCTGCTTGAAACAGCGGCCGCGATGGAATTCTGCGACGTCATAGTCACGAATGACACCGGGTTGATGCACATCGCTGCGGCGATGCACAAGAAAATCGTCGCGGTGTTCGGATCAACAGTCAAGGAGTTCGGGTTCTTCCCGAGTGACCCGCGCGCAGTAGTGCTCGATACATCGGGGCTTGCGTGCCGTCCCTGCTCACACATCGGGCGAAGCGAGTGTCCCGAGAAGCACTTCCGGTGTATGACAGAGATCGATCCGGATAACGTCTATGCACGTGCGCGCGACCTTCTCAGTCAATAGTCTGTAACGCGGCGGAGGCTCGAACGGTGCTGACGGCACATTGAGATTTCCGGGATTTAGTGGTATCTATGAACCGTCGGGTGTTGCGGCGGAGGGTGTTCCGACAATCCAAAGCGATGGAGAACAACGAAACGGAGAGATGAATGAAGAACAGCTCAATGAGATGGAAAGAGATCCTGCAGCTGACCGCATTTCTGCTTTTTTTTGCGTTGACCGCTGCCCTTAACCTCAATTGCAGCAGCGATGACAGCAACCCCGCTTCGGACCCCGCGTGCGGGAGCGGTAACGTGGCATGGGATGACAAGGGGCAGGTGTGCCGGGATCAGGTGAATAACAAGATCGTACCGAGCAGCTGTTGCGGTAAATAGATGCCCGGTACGACCTGTGAGAGCCTCAGTATCGATCCACTCGAATCTGGGACACTCCCGCTGAGACATCAATGTAGATTTTCTTTGCCGCGGATTCGAAGTCGGAAGTCTGATATCGGTTTCCGCTTATCTTCTCGAACCCTCGTATCCTCTTCCCCGACAAGGCAGTCTGAAGGCGTACCTCGCAGCCTACGGATGCAGGTACTTCAATGGAAGTCGAAGCAGCTCCCGTTTTGACCTTCACTCTGGTCTCCTCCGCGCGGTCCCCGAAGCGAACCTTCATCGACGACGCACCTGCATCGAGCGTGAGCTCTTCAACCTTGAATGGGCTCAGATCAAAACTTCCCGACGCCGCGCCCACATGAAGATTGATTGTCCAAATGGGTTCCGGGTTGAGTCGAACATCGACCCTGTTCCTGCCGTTGCCAAAATTCCATCCTCTATTCCGGCCGCGGAAATCGAGCGTGACATAGGCAGAGTTATCCGACTGCTCACGCGTGAGGGCATACTTCCCGAAGCTTGTTTCCGTCTCTGCCTTGATCAATTGGCTTGTAGTGTCGCGGATGTAGAAGCGTCCCGCGCCTGACTGCAGACGGAATGTGGCCTTCTCAGTTTTTGGCGCAAACGGTTCCTCGAGTTTCTGCTGTAACCCATCCCCCGAGACAATGTCAAAATCGCTGTGGAACCACGTCGATGTCGCAGCCGCGGCGATCATGAACAGCAGCAAGAAAATCATCAGAACCACAACATACCACGGTGGGCGTTGTCTTCCGACCAGGATGGAGAGGCCCCAGAATACCAGTACCATCGGCCACAGTCTCCAGATCGTTTCCCAGTTGACGTTCAGCACGCCAAGGTTATTGAGAAGGAACAGTCCCCCGATGGCAATAAGGAGAATTCCCCAGAACAGGGTGCTCAATTTCATGACTACCTCCGCTTAGGAATGGCTTGGTCGGACAGCTTTATAAAGCAATCCTGCGCCGATGGCAACCAGAATCAACGGCCACCAGTCACCGAAATTGAAATCGGGAAGGAAGTTCTGTCCGAGGAAGAGAAGACCCAGGACAAGAAGTACGAGGCCTCCGACGATGCTCCCGCGCCGTTGTGATTCTTCGGGTTTCGGAGCCTGCGGTGGTTGTGGAGGCACGTTCGTTTGCTGAGGATCGGGTGGCATGGTCATAGTGTTTTCCCTGGGTTGTTCAGGTATGATAATCCAGTCAATGATGTACGCGATGAATCCTGCTCCTCCCGCGAAAAAGGTAAGAATGAACAAGATTCTCGCGAGAACAGGGTCGATGTCAAGGTATTCCCCGATTCCTCCCGCCACACCGCCGATCACTTTGTGATTTCTGGAACGATAGAGACGTTTCATGGCCGATCTCCCTTCTTGAAGCATTACGGGAAATTTGGCTGGAATGTTACAGTGTGCGCATTATTGTCGGGATTAGGAAACGCTTCCTCCTCCACTCAGTGCCAGATCAAGCACTTTCTGATGGTGCAATGCTTCAATTCCGGGAACAGGTGATTCCGTGTCGTTGAGAATGCATTCTGAAAACGCTGTGACTTCATCGACATAGAGGTTTGGCACTTCGAAATCGATTGCTTGCTCTCTTGTTTCGGTCGTGTCGGTTCTATGGGTAATGTTCAGTTTGAGTCGCGTGGCGCTGAGCGTGAAATCAACCGCAGATGCGAGCCCGTCCGTTCCGACGATCTCGATGTGGATGTGGCGCGCTGGTGCTTCAAACGAACAGGTGATGGAGGCGAGAGTTCCTTTGGCGTACTGGAGCGCGAGCACCGCTGTCCGTTCAGTCGCTGTGACAGTCGGCAACGGAGAGAGCTGAGATTGGATTGCCCGGACCTGATCATCAAGAACAAACGAGAGCGTATCGAGACAGTGAACGCCGATGTCGAACACGGGCCCTCCGCCGGCGAGAGCACGATCGCACATCCATGTCCGTTTGGAAAGACGAGCATTGAAGAGATAGTCTGCCCTTGCTGAGATGATCCGTCCCAGGCTGCCTGACCGGACGAGCTCGCGGAGATGGCGTACGACGGGAGAGAATCGGACCACCTGACCGACCATCAACTTCACATGATTCCGTGCACATTCCTCGACCATCTGCTGCGCTTCGATCGCATTTATCGCTATTGGTTTTTCAACCAGGACGTGTTTCCCTACCTTCGCCGCCGTAATAGTCTCATCGTGGTGCGCAGAGTTCGCGGACACGATGAAGACGGCATCAACGTCTGGGCAGGCGACAAGTTCGGCAGGAGAGGAGAATGCATGCGGTATGGAGAGGGAGTCGGCCTTTTCGCGGGCCAGAACGAGTGATCGCTTCTGGATTGCGACGAGTTCGGAATTCGGTGAGCCTTTGATGGCGCCGGCAATAGCCCGCTCAGCGAACAGCCCGAAACCGATGATCCCGTATCGAATTTTTCTGATTCGTGTGTCCGTCATGTGCGAGTCCTATCGGATTGACTTGTCCAGAAGCGTAAAACGATATCCTTTGATCCCCAGCGCTGTGATGAGGCTGTCGAGGCGAAGATAGAACTTGTCTTTTCGCCGAGGGTCGGTCCCGATATGAGTCAGGAAAAGGAATCCATTCAAGCCGTCGGGTTTCGCTGATTCGTAACGAAGGATCCGTGCGTAGATGGAATCCGATCCAAGGTATTGTTTGCCGAGCTCGGGATGTGTCCAGTCGGCGTTCGAATATGTGCCGGGGGTAAAATTCACAAGAACCAGGCCAAGCTCTTTCGTCCAGGTGCTGATGGAATCGTTGTACCATTCATACGGCGGAAGGAAGAAGCGGGCATCCGATTGACTGATGCCGAATCGCTTCATTTCCGCGTAGTTGGCCTTCAGGTCGAGTTGGAAAGAATCCCTGGAGACGAGCAGTGAATCACGATTCTCCCACGAGCAGTACAAAAGATGCTTGTCGGAGTGTGCTCCGAGATAGTGGCCGTCTCTTCTCAAGGCGGCAATGAGACCGGCAAACTGATTGTTGCGGTAGAAATCCCCTGTGAAGAAGAAGGAGGCCTTGATACGGTGTTTCGCGAGGACGCCGCGGACATGTTCACCCCCATCGGCGAATTCGTGTCCCGTGAAAACAAGATGGATTTCCTTTTGTGAGCGATCAGTCCGGATGATGCCGCCGGCTTGAGTGTCCAGTGGCTTACCTGGGTCCTGCTGAGAGGACGCTGAAACGCACAGTGTCAGGGAGCCAAAAACGAGAGCGACAAGTTTCACGATGATGTCCGGGTAAGTGAAGTACAAAGGCTTTGATCAATATAGCGGAATGGGATGCGAATTTCAAAAAACCCGGGAGGATCTTCTCTCCGTGTCCGTGACGGAGGATCTTGAGAAGTCTTCACAGAAAGCCGACAAATTGAGTCCGCTGCAACGGCGATGATGAAGAGAGGCCGTCAGTCAGGAACTCGCAGGTTGAAATGCCTCATTGATGAGTGTCATGGGGTGAACCACTTCAATTCCAGTACCTTGATTGATTTGAATCTGGCAGGTCCCGCAGCCGGAGAGGACGACTTCAGGGTGCGCCCGCTCGATTTCAGCGAACAGCCTCGACCCGATCTCCATCGACAGGTCGAAGTTCTCCTTCTTCATTCCGAATGTGCCCGCGATGCCGCAGCAGCTATCCTTGATCTTCACCAGAGTCAGTTCCGGTATGAGTTTCAGGAGATCCGTTGGGCCGTATTTGTTCTTCTGTGTCTTGAGATGACAGGGGGCATGATACGCGACGCTCTGCCTGAGTGGAATGAAGGACTTCTTGTGACCGCCTTCAATGATGATTTGAGCGAGAAAATCGTGGACGTCGAAGCTCGATTCGACGATTTTCCTGATGGACTCGTTGTCAGGAAACAAGGCCCGGTATTCGTGCATGAAAGCATAACCACACGACGCGCTCGTAAACACGATTGGAATGCCACGTTGCGCGCATGGAAGAAGGGTTTTCACGTTGTACTCTATGTCGGACTTGGAGTCCCGGAAGTTGCCGTATGAGAGTTTGGCGACGTTGCAGCACTTCCAGTCAGGGAGGATAACCTCGTACCCCAACTTGTTGAGCATCTTAATGCAGCTGGAAAGCTCCCCATCCGGATCGTTGAACTGCGCAGCACAGCCAGACCAGAGGACTACCTTTTTGTCGGTCGCGACACCCGCGGAACGAGGATCCTCTTTGCGGGCAGCGAACGGGGGGAGGTTTCTTCTGCTGTCAATGCCGGCCGTGGCCTCCATGAGTGTGCGGACGAGCGGAATCGAAAGGGCTGTGTTGCTGAGCGCAGGCATCAATGCGGCCAAAGAGCTGACCTGCATTCCCCTCTGCAGGATAAACTCGTTGATCTTGTAGGGGCGCTTCTCGTGCAATTTCTCTTTCGCAAGCATCGCCATCCCGGGAATGTTGACACCGGTCGGACAATCGGTGAGACACTGCCCGCAATTCACGCAATAGTCCATGATGCTGTAGAATTGCCCGGTGTCAAAAACCGCCATTTCTGATTGACCGGAGATCAGCTTACGCAGGATATTTGCCTTCGCCCTTCCGGTTGCTTCCTCATCGCCGGTTGCAATGAAGACCGGGCAGTACTCCCGGCAGGTTCCGCATCCGTGGCACTTCTCGATTTCTGTTCTCCACAAATCCGAGTCAAGCCCCGAGGACGTCCGCACATACTGATAGGCTGGCGAATATCGGAGATTCTCGACCCATCGTGTTCTCAGGTTCGCTACTTTGATGCCCGGGTTAAGGATGCCTGCTGGATCGAAGAGCGCCTTAAGCTCTTTGAAGAGCGGGATGAGTCTTGGAAACGTCCGATCAACGAACGGTGTCCTCAATCGCCCGTCGCCATGTTCACCGGAGAGTGTGCCTTTGTGTTTCACGACGAGCCCGACGAATTTCTCCATCAGGTCCTCGGCGTGCCGGAACGATTGAGGGTCCTTGAAATTCAGGATTGGGCGAAGGTGAAGGTTGCCGTCCCCGGCATGTCCGAAGATCGCGTACTTGAACGGGTATTGCCGCAGGAGAGCGGAAAGGTCGATGAGAAACTCCGTGAACACGTCGGGATGGATCGCTGCGTCCTCGACAAACGGGACCGGTTTTTCTTTCCCCTGAATCTTGTTGAGAATAACAGTTGCTGCCTTCCTGACGCGGATCACCTTCTCGATTTCTTCTTCGTTCGTGGAGAAGGAACCGACTTCGGCAAGCTTCTGCCGGTCACACACCATCGCCTTCGATTCCAGCAGCACATCATTCACCCGATCGATGTTGTCGTCTTCGAACTCCACGTACAGCAGATACTGTACGTCCGCCGGAAGGAACTCCTTCAGTTCCGGCCTGAAGGTCAAAGCCAGTTTGATGAACGATTGATCCACAAATTCAATGGCTGATGCACCGAGAGCTCTCAGATGCCGCACAGCGGTTCCCATGCTCGCGAGATCTGCGAAGTAGAAGGAGATAATGCCCCTGTGTTTAACGAGGGGCAGCGTCCTGACGACGGCGTCGGTGAAGATGCCGAGTGTGCCTTCGCTGCCGACCAGCAGGGAAGCCATGTTCAAATGCGTTTCTGTGAGAGCCCCCCAGACCTGATATCCCGAGGCATTCTTCGTGGACAGAGGCTTGCTTGCGCTGATGTCGGCAGCGTGCTTCTCCATCAAACTTCTGACTTGTTCGTAGTAGTGCCGGTCCGAGTCAACGAGGTTGAGAATGTCTGCGAGGAGGATGTTTTTTGCTTTGAACAACTGCCCGTTTGCCAGAACGACGCTTATCTCGTCGACGTGGTGGACCATGTTGCCATGCTTGATCGTATGAGGACCGCCGCTGTTGTTGCCGAGCATGCCGCCGATGACGCATACATTCCCGCTGCTCGGATCGGGTCCCAATTTCCGCTGTTGATCCTTCAACCGGTCCTGCAGCTGGTTCAGCACAACGCTGACGCCGCAACGAACACGGCCGCCGCTAAGGAGTTCGATGTCTTTGAAATGATGAGAGAGATCCAGGACCACCGCTTTGCCAACCGCATTACCCGAGAGGCTGGAACCAGCGCCGCGGGGGAGTATCGGGATTTCATGCTTCCAACAGATCCTGGCCGCCGTCCGGATGTCGTCGATGGTTTCGGGGATGACAACAGCGAGCGGTGTGACCTCGTAGAAGCAGGCGGCGGTGCTATAGAGGTGGAGGGTCACATCGTCCCACCGAACAAGCCCGCGCAGCTCAGATTGTAGCTCGGTGAGCCAGAGGGGACATGAACTGTTGTTTAGGCCTTCTATTGTCGAAGAAACCATACGTAGCGTAGTTCTGGTATTGTCCTAGTATGTGTGTACCAACATGTTAGCGCTTCATCAGCCTGTAGATCATTGGCAAACCAAAGAAGAGCAGAAGGCTTGAAACGGAGAATCCGCCGATCACAGCGACTGCAAGCGACTGCTGCATTTGAGCTCCGGTGCCGATTCCCAATGCAAGAGGCAAGAGAGCGAACACCGCAGCGAGCGTTGTCATCAGAATTGGCCGAGCTCGGACTTGCCCTGCCTTCACGATGGCCTCGTCAAGAACCATTCCTTCTGCCTGGAAGGCCTTGACTGCATGGAGCACGAAAATTGCGTTTTCCGCGACAATACCAATGATCATGATGACACCGACGAAACTCGATATGTTGAAGGTCACTCCCGACAGCCAGAGAGCGGAGAAAACGCCAAACAGCGATAGCACATTGATAACAAAAATCGAGAACGGAACGGCGAACTCTCCGAATTCGAACAACAAGACGACAAACACCAGCATGAATGCCGCAAGTGCGACAAGAAAGAGGCCGATGAATGATTCTTGTTGCGTTTGATACACGCCTCCGAAGTCGTATGTAACACCTCGCGGCAAGACAAGTCGGGCAGCCAGCTTCTTCTTGATTTCCTCCATTGTGCTTCCCAGGTCACGGCCTGACGTGCGAGCCGTGACTGCGATGAACTGGCGCAGTCCCTCGCGGCGGATCTCTGACTGGCCAACTGTTTTTCGAAACGTGGCAATGTTGCGGAGGGGGATAGGGACGTTATTCGCGTTTATCAACTGAAGCCCCTCGATTTTGTCCACATCGGTCCGGTAGATATCCGGATACCGAACACGGATACCGATAAGCTTCTCCCCCTTCTGTATGTTGCTCTGAGTACGACCCCGAATGATTGTTTCCAGTTGCTCGTGTACGTCGCTCGGATTGAGACCTGCCCGCCACGTTTTCGCAGGGTCGATATCCACGACGAAGGAGGGACCGGATATCACTATTCCGTCAAACACGTCGACGACACCAGGCACGGTCTCGATCAAAGACTTTACCTCCTGTGCTTTTGACTGCAGGAGTTGCTGATCTTCGCCGAACAATTTGATTTCCACTGGTGAAGGGTTGTTCGAGAGATCGCCGATAACATCCATCATGATCTGTACGAATTCAATTTCCATAGCCGGCTCGGACGATGACACTCTCGACCGCACTTCGGAAATGACATCTTCAACCCCCCGTTTCCTTTCTTTCCTCAGTTTGATAAGAAAATCGCCGCTGTTGGGTTCGGTCATAAAGAATCCGAGCTCGGTTCCGGTTCTCCGTGCATACGTATCGACTTCCGGGACCGACATGAGAATATCCTCAACTTTCATCAACATCCTGTTCGTCTCTGTAAGCGATGTCCCGGCTGGCGTCTTATAATCGAGAACAAAAGTCCCCTCATCCATCTCGGGCATAAACCCACTGCCGATTCTCTCAAAGAGTACGTATGTAATGAGGATAAGAACCATCGCCGCAGGAATAAACAACAATCGGTAATGAACAAGCTTCTCGCAAACTCTCCCATACCACTCGGCAGCACGCGACGGCCGATGTTCCTTTTCCATTTCCTTGACGAAATCGCTCTCCCGGAGAATCAGCGATCCGAGCAGCGGGGCGAGCGTAATGGAGAAGAGGAACGAGATAAGCATCGCACACACCATCGTGATCGAGAGCGATGCGAAGAATGCCCCTGTCACACCTCCCAGGAACGCCAGTGGAATGTGAATCACGATCGTGCTCGCAGTCGAGCCGATGATCGCCGGCATCATGAACCGAAGCGAATGGGTGCTCGCGTCCGCCATCGTTTGGCCCTGAGAGGCATCCCTCCGCTTTCGTTTGGCGTACTGCTTGAAAATGTTCTCTATGACAACAATGGAGTCATCGATGATCAGGCCCACTGCGGCCGCTATCCCGCCGAGCGTCATGATGTTGAGAGTCAATCCAACCGCGTAGATACACACGATCGTCGTTGCGATCGTGGCAGGCACAATGAGAGCGATCACGAGCGTTACCCGCCAACTTCTCAGGAACACCACCAGGACCGTCATCGCGAGAAGCACTCCGATGATGATGCTGTCCCGCGTCCCGGCAATTGACCTCATGATGAAGTCTCCCTGGTCATAGCAATTCTCAAAAACCACTTCAGATGGGAGTGTAAGTTTTGCTACCTCGTTGTCGACATCCTGGCCGATCTGAACAGTGCTTCCCGTTGGTTGCTTGATGATGCTTATCAAGACCGCGTCACGTCCACGAGCCGTTGTACGTATGTAGCGATCAGCGACAGAAGGTTTGACGGTGGCGACATCAGAGACCCGTATTGGCACGCCATTCTGGATTGACACCACGATGGATTCAAGATCGCTGATCGACTTGACAAGGCCGGATGCAAGCGAGAGATAGAGCTGGTAGTTGTTCTCAACCAGGCCCGACGATGAGATTACGTTGGTCTTGTTGATCGCTTCACTGACCTGATTTGGATTCAGGCGGTAGGCCGCGAGTCTGGCTTCGGAAAGCGTTACGAGGAACTCCCGAGTGTCGCCGCCGGTGATTTCCACTTTGGCGACGCCTTTCACGCGGAGCAGGGCAGGCCGGATCTGATACAGCGCGATATCACGCAACTCGACGAGGCTCAGCTTGTCAGACGTAAGGCTGTAGGCATGAATCGGGAAGACAGCGACAAACATCTGTTCTGCTTGAACTGAGGCGGTCGGAGGGAGCTCGTTGCGAACGTTGGAAATCCGCCCTTGCAGCATCTGAAGCGTCTGCTGAACGTTGCTCCCCCAGTCGAGCCCGATGGAAATCTCCGTTGACCCGCGCCCTGTAATTGAGCGAACGGTCCGCACTCCGGGGATAGAGCTCGCAACCTCTTCCAATGGCTTGGTCACTTCAATCATCATTCGCTCAACCGGCTGCTCGCCATTGTCTGCCAGTACGACGATTCTGGGGAACGTGACATCGGGAAAAAGCGAAACGGGCATCACCCAGGTCAGCGCGACACCGGAGAGGGTGAACATGACGATAGTGAAGAGAATAGCCTTCGCGTGGCGACGGACGTAATCAAATAAGTGCATGGGAGATCCTATCTCACGACGGTGATACGTGTAGAATCGGCGAGAGCATAATTTCCTTCGGTGATAATGTTCATTCCTTCTTTCAAGCCGTGATTGGTGATCGCGGCTGTCGAGTCGGTCATACCGACAATTTCAACAGGAAGGCTTAACGCAAGCGAATCCGCGTTGAAGGTAACAATGGAGTATGCATTCGTTTCGTCGTTTCGCAGGACGGCAGATTTCGGAACGATGAACACGCGTCTATGGAGGCCGGTCACGATCCTCGCGATCCCGGTCATGTCTGTCTTCACAAGTTTCGCCAGGCTGGATGCCGGCCCCGTGAATCTCAATCGCACCTTCAACGTCTGGCTCGTGAAATCGGTTTGCGGATTGATGGCTTCCACGGCGGCCTGAAGATCCTTGCCAGCAAGTGTTTGCAGGCTGATTGTGGCACGTTGTCCGACCGAGAGTGACGAGAGGTCCCTGGTGGGCACATCTGCGATGAATACCAGGGTTGAAAAATCGATCACCGTGAACAGTTCAGCGTTTTCTGACACAAACTCGCCTTCGCTGATGGAGCGCGTGGAGACCGTGCCGCTGGACGACGCGCGAATCGCCACGCTATTCTCAGTGGACTTTGCCAGATCGAGGGTTTTCTGAGCCTCTGCCTTCTGTTCGGGCGATTTCGCCGAGCGCACGAGCACTTCTGCACCCGTGATTGCGGCCTGTGATTCCTTTGTTTGAATGACAGCCAAAACCTCTCCAGCTGCAACAGCCGCCCCTTCAAGCGCCGTCAGCGAAATCACCCTGCCGGCAACCGGGGAAAATAGTTTCTGTTTCCTGAGGGCGTCAATCTTTCCAACCGATTCGACGATGGTCGCCATATCTCCCCGATACAGAGAGGTTGTCTTCACCGCGACGGTCGCTTTGACGTTTCCTCCTTCCTCATCTTCAGAGGCCGTTTTCCTGGCACAGCCGATTGCAGTCAGTGAAAGTGCGAACAGAAGGCTGAGAAGAAGTGTTTTCATGTGTGCTCTCTCGGATTACCGTGATAGTATCTGTTCAAGTTTCGCCGACAACAATTCTGCCTCAGCGATCGTTTCAAGTTCTTCAAGTTTGAGATCGGTCAGCAATTGCTGTGCTGACAAAACCTCCAGCGACAAGACGCCGCCCGCTGCGTACTTGGCTTTCGTCAAAACGAAGTTCTCATCTGCCGCCTTCAGGCTCATACGAATAGACCGCAGGCGCTCGGCCGATTTTGACAGCTGAAGCTGCGTCTTCTGGTATTCCGTCGCAACAAATCTCTTGACTCCCTCCAGCTGCAGCGTGAGAGCCTGTGTTGCGAGTTCACGCTGTTGAACGCGCAAATCAGTCGCTCCCCAGGTGAACAGGGGAACCTCAAGCGTGATGCCGACCATGTACCCGTACACACCGGCGCGTTCGGGCGCTGAAAGGCGAAGGTTATCGAACGACGTCAGCACTCCCGCGTCGGCAACTGCGGAAATAACCGGCAAGCGCTCGCTCCTCGCCAATTCCGTCTCAAACGTGCTTTTATTGACGTTAAGTTCGGCAAGTGCGATGTCCATGTTTTTCGAGATATCCAGGGGAGTGCCATCAGCCTGTCTATCCGGGAACAATGCTCCCAAGGACCCGACCAGAGCGAAGCTCGTATCAATAGAGCCGCCCATCAACTCCGCGAGAGCATATTTTGTCGAAGCCAGCGTTGCGCGTGCTTTCTGGATCGATCTCTCAGTGGATTGAAGCTGCATCTGAGTCTTCAGCACATCAGTGTAACTGGCTGCGCCCCCTTTTGAAAGCCGCTCGACCAATTCGAGGTATTCCTTCAGCTGACGCGCACTTTCCTGCTGGAGTTCAATTGCTCGTTGAGACTGGAGCCCTTCGATGAAGTACTGTTCCACCGTGAGCCTGAGATCTCGCTCTCCAAGATCTTTCTCCCAGGTCAATGCACTCTGCTCCGCCGTCAGCTGTCCTGACTTCAGGTTTCGGACACCTCCGTCGTAGAGTGATTGCTCAAGCGAGATTCTGCCTCCCACTTGTCCGCCATCAGTGATCGCCGGGTCGTATCCAAACGTGCCTGATGAGGGAGCATAGCTGATCTCCGAACGCACCTTCAGCTGCGGTAGCCGCGACTTCATGAGTTCATCGTGGGCGAGGCCTGAAGCCCTCATCGCCATCTCTGACGAGCGGGACTTGAGGCTAAAGGCTTTCGACAATTCCACACACCGTTGAAGCGTCAGCTGTTCCTGCGCCGGAGAAGCTCCCCAGGCAAACACCAGCAGGACTATCCCGAACCGGATGCGTTTCATCTCTTTGATTCCTTTAATCACTGGGCTTCAGGAAGAAAAAGCGGGGAATCAGAATCGTCGATTCCCCGGATTCTTGTTTGCATGGTCCTCAGTCCTTATGATGACTCACTTAATCCTTTTCTTCTTCTTCCTTGTTTTTCGACTTCATCTTCGTTGTTTTGACGATCTTGCCGGAAGGATCGATGACGACTTCCCGCGTGTTCTTTCCAGATGAAATTACGAATTCGTACTGAATCGTCCCGCCCTTCGTCAATTTCTCTGCTTTCTGGACTTTGCCCTTGCCGGTTTCCGCCTTGAGTGCTTTTGAAACTTCGTCCGGGAGGGCTTTCAACGCGATCGTCTCTTCAATCTCTAGGACCGATCCATCCTCTGAATACAGAAGGTCTCTGTTGATCGTACCATCAACACTCTCAACTTCGTAGATGGTCTTCCCGTTTTCGACTTCAGAGCTCGCTCCTTTGATCTTGGCTGCCGGATAGGCCTTCTGAAATGCAGCCTGCACCGCTGCCGGCAGTTGTTTCGGCTTGAGCTTCTTCTCCTGGGCACTGACGCACGTCATTCCTGCGACGAAGACGAAGGCCATCAGAGCAACAATGGCGAAGTGCAATCGACTTGTTTTGTTCATTCACGCCTCCCGGTAACTGATCGTTGGACATCGGACAATTGGTGCTCTTGCACCTCTTATCAAGATAGGAGAAATAAATGAAATCAAGATGAAAAGGCTTTCCTCGCGCATCATCGATCATTGATCCCAGAATGCAGCAGGCTGATGTCAGGCACGTGCCCTCCCAGCGGTATTTCTGCCTTCAAAGTGCTCCCATGCCCGGGTGCTGTTCAACGATTGCCCTATTGGCGATCGAGAATAACAACCATGAAACTCCCGGGTTCCATCGCCGGCCTTGGCCTTGGCTGATCTGCGGTTGGTGCGGGGGCAGGTTTGAACAGAGCGCCGGAGAGATAGATCTTGTGCGTTATTTCATCGAGTGCCATTGTTCGAGAGCGCGGTTGAGTTGGCACATTTTCGAGTACTGAAAACGTATCCGGCGATTCCTCGCGAATCACTGTGAGTGTGCCTTCTCCGTTTGAAGCAAACGCCAGATGGGTCTGTGGATCGAATGCTGCCGCGTCTGTTCCAGAGCCCGTGGGCAGCGAAGTCACCACTTTGCCCGTTACGGCGTCGAGAACGATCATCATCTTGTTCCCGCACACGGAGAAGAGTCGGTTATTCTCGCGATCGATTGCCAGGCCGCTGGGTTCTTCGCCGGGAGCAAGAGACCACTCAGCGAGAACTTTCAGAGTTCTCGGATCGAATACCGTGACCAGGCTCTTGTCCTCGATGTTCACATATACCTTACCTTTGAGATCGGTTACGGCGAATTCGGGCTTCCCCTTGAACGCAATCGTGCCCACGACCTTGTTTGTCGCAGCGTCTATGGCTGTCGCGTTGGAACTGCCGCCGTTGAATGTGAAGACACGGTTGGAAAACGGCTCATAGAGTATCGCATCGGGATTCTTCTCGGCCAATTTGATAGAATCGAGGACTTTCAATGTCGCAAGATCAAAGACTGTCACGGACGATGTGCGTCCATTGCTTGTATAACCGCGGCCAAGCTTCGGGGCAAGAGCGATACCGTGGACGCCGATCGTGTTTTGAATCGTGCCAACGGCGGTATTGGTTTTTGTGTCGAACACAACAACTTGAGTGGTGTGCGACATGTATAGTCTATTCGCTGCGGCATCAGCGATGAGATAGTCCCATCCCCCTTCTCCTCCAATTTTCACTTTGTCAACAACCCTATATCCTTTCGTTGTCTGCGCCAAGCCGGACACGCTCATCACGCTGATGGCCAGGCACACAACCAGAACATGCTGAAGTGTTTTCATGGAATCTCCTTGAGTGAGTAGATGGAGTGAATTTGACAAATCCGGTTTGCGTTCAGGGAATCGCAGGGAGTGCTTCACCTGTGCCCGCGAAGCAATAGAGTACTAACGTATCGACATCAGCTTTGTTCTGCTCGTCGACGCGCCCGCATCAGAGAGGATCTTTGTCCGATTCCTCCGGCGGCGCACTCCCGTTGTCCGCGATGCCGAAATAGCTCATGCTTGAATCCCGCTTGTTGAAGACAATGAATGGAAGGAAGTGGTATCAAGTCTACTCTCCCGTCTCAACTGCTTCAACACATCTGCCGCTGCCGCGGTCATACTGAGCCCGTCGGCGATCAGTTCCTGACGCATCTACACGTTCACACGTCGCATCTACTTCTTGAACGATTGATCTCTCGTTATCAATTCAATCTTGACAGGGATATCAGTTGGAATGCTCTGTCCCTTCATTGCCTGATATGCGTACTCGACGGCCAATCTTCCCATCTCTTCAGGATGTTGGGCGATTGATGCGTGCATTGCTCCATTGAGCATCGCTGAACGGCTGTCCTTGATAGCATCGAAACCGACCACAATGATCTTGCCTCGCTTCTGGGCCGAAGAGATTGCCTCGACGGCTCCGAGGGCCATCATATCGTTGCACGCGAACACGGCCTGGATCTCAGGGTGTGCCTGGAGAATGTTCTGAAAGACATTGTAGCCCTGATCCCGTTCCCAGTTCGCGGTTTGGGATGCGACGATCTTGATTCCCTTGAATTTCTGAATGGCCTCATGAAAGCCACCCAGACGCGCGTCCCCCGTTTCGTGGCCGGGGATCCCCTCCAGTATTGCCACGTTCCCCTTGCCCCCGAGCTGGGCTGCTATGAATTCGCCTGCGATCTTCCCGCCGTCTTTGTTGTCTGAACCAATGAACGCCATCGTGGCGGCACCCGCCTCGGCCAAAGTCTTCTGATCAACCCGTGTATCGATGATCAGCACAGGGATCTTTGCCTGATTCGCTTTCAGGATCGCAGGGACGATCTCCTTTGAACCGCTCGGCGTGATGCATATCGCCGAGACCTTCCTCTGAATGAGATTCTCAATAATCTGCATCTGTTTCTCGACATCTACTTCGCGCTCCGCGGCCTGAACAACCAGCTCCACGCCCAGTCTTTTCGCCGCCGCTTGCGCGCCTTCCTGCATATCGATGAAGAAGGGATTGTTCAGAGTCTTCATTACAAATGCGATGGTGGGTCTGCCACCTTCCTCAGTACGTTTGCACTGCTGCATGCAGAGTGCCGATGCAAGAAGAAGAATCAAGAGCGCGCGTTGTTTCATGAGAAGATGCCTTTCCCGAGTGTAAGCTTCCGGTCTTTGCGCAGCGTCATGTCGATGAGTACGGCGAGAATGATCACGGAACCGATTACGATCTGTTGTGTGAATGATGAAAGCCCGAGGAGGTTGAGACCGTTTCTCAGAATGCCCATAATGAAGGCGCCGATCAGCGTGCCGGACATTTTTCCTTCGCCCCCCATCAGACTCGTCCCGCCGATGACGACTGCGGCGATTGCGTCAAGTTCGTACATCATCCCGGCGATCGGCTGAGCGGAATTCAGCCGTGCCGTCAGGATCACCGCTGCAAGTGCGCTCAGGAAGCCGCACAAGGCATAGATCGCTGTTTTGACGAGTTTCGTGTTGATGCCCGAGAGAGTTGCGGCCTCTTCGTTTCCTCCGATGGCGTAGGCATATCGGCCAAGTTTTGTCCGGTGGAGAACGAAATGAGCGATCACGTAGATAATGCCCATGATGACCACCGGTGCGGGGATTGAGGCAATCTCGCCAGTCGCCAGAAACCTGAACTCTGCGGAGAATCCCGAAATCGGCCTGCCATCGGTGTAGAATAGTGCAGTGCCGCGTGCCACGCTCATCATACCCAGGGTTGCTATGAACGCGGGGAGACGGCCGTAGCTGATAAAAAGTCCATTCGTCAAGCCGCACACCGCTCCCACGCAGAGTCCAATGAGAAGAGCGACGGGCGCCGGTTGTCCGCCATGCAACATTCCGGCAAGTACCACGCCCGAAAGAGCCACGATGGATCCCACCGAAAGGTCGATGCCTGCAGCGATGATGACAAACGTCATTCCAACGGCGATGATTGCATTGATGGACGTCTGCTCGGCGATATTCAACAGGTTAGAGACAGTGAGAAAGTAGGGGCTCAGTATCGCGAATACCAGCGTGACAACGAACAGCCCGATCAAGGTACCAAACTGCCTGCTGTTCTGTACGATCAGTTCTCTCGTTGTCACAATAGTCCTTTCAAGCAGACCCGATATAGCCAGGAATAGAACGCTGATAACACGGATGGTACGAGATCTGCACTGATGAAGATCCTGTCATGCGCCGAGAGCATACCGCATGATCGCTTCCGGGTTTGCCTCATCGGCCGCCATTTCCGCGGCCACGGTGTGCTGATGCATGATGAGTATTCTGTCGCTCATCCCCAGGATTTCCGGAAGATCGGATGAGATCATGATGATTGCAACGCCGGAGGCGGTGAGTGCATTCATGAGTTGATAGATTTCCACTTTGCTTCCGACGTCGATACCTCGCGTCGGCTCGTCGAAGATGAAAATCTCGGCCTTGCTGCAAAGCCACTTTGCCAGCACTACTTTTTGCTGATTTCCGCCGCTGAGGTGAACGACTTTCTGCTGCATATCCGGTGTTCTGATGCGCAGGCTCTGTGCATACGAGCCGGCCACGTCTTCCTCCTGTTTGAAACTGATCACCCCGAGTCTTGTACACGAATCGAGACTTGCAAGGGTGATATTTTCTTTTACAGACAGATTCAGCACGAGTCCCTGTGACTTCCGGTCCTCGGTGAGAAATCCCATCCTCTGACGTATCGCCGCGCGGGGAGAGCCGATCTTCTGCAGCTTTCCCCTGACGAAAATCCGGCCGGAGATCGTCCTGTCCACTCCGAAAATGGCGCGTGCGAGCTCCGTTCTGCCGGATCCCAGCAGGCCTGAAATTCCCAGTATTTCGCCCCGGTGCAGGCAGAAGCTGATGTTGTTCAATCCGAGTTTCGTACTGATGTTGTCCACCCGCAGAACCTCTTCGCCGATCTGCGATCGTTGCCGCGGGTACTGTTCCTTCAATTCACGATCGACCATCATTCTCACGAGTTCCGCCCTTGAAGTCTCAGCAATGCTCTTCGTCCCAATGGACTTTCCATCACGAAGAACCGTCACCCGGTCACCAATTTCGAAAATCTCTTCCATCCGGTGTGAAATATATATGACCGACACTCCTGTCGCTTTCAACCTGCGGATTGTCTCAAACAACTGGCCTATCTCGGTTTCGGAAAGAGCCGAAGTCGGTTCATCCATGATCAGGATCCGGGCATTCAGTGAAAGAGCTTTTGCCACTTCAATCATTTGTTGCTGGGCGATTCCGAAGTTCTTGATCGGTTCGGCGCAGTTGATGTGCAGGCCGAGTTCTTTCAGGATCAGCCTGGCGTTCTCATGAAGCGATGCAGTGTCGATAAGTCCGAGCGAATTTGTTTTTTCCCGTCCGAGGTAGATATTCTCCGCAGCAGTGAGGGAGGGGACGAGGTTCAGTTCCTGATAGATGATCCCAATGCCGAGCTCTTGCGCATGCCTGGGAGATTCTATTGAGACCTTCGCCCCGAAGAGTGAGATCTCGCCCCCTGTGAGAGGATGAGCACCGCTGAGAATCTTGACGAGAGTAGATTTCCCGGCCCCGTTTTCTCCGAGGAGGACGTGAACCTCACCTTTCCGCAGTTCAAAATCGACATCGTCCAGCGCGAGAACGCCGGGATAGGCTTTCCTGATCCTCTGCATTTTCAGGATAACGTCATCAGCCATAAGTTTGCGCTGCATCGAGGGGGTGCCGTGCCCGATTCTGTCGATCGACGATGACACAGATTGTTATGCAATGTGATTGTGTGAAACGGTGCAGTGGATACCGATGGCAAGCCCGGCTATAGCGTCCGCAGATACTCGATTGCGTGCTTTGCGGCCAGATCAGAGTCGGGCAAGGGGAGGATCTCGGCAGAGACGAAACCGGAATACCCGATATCTTTCAGCGTATCGAGGACCGACCTGAAATCGACGTGCCCGGCGCCGGGATACCATCTGTTCGAATCCGCAACGTGAACGTGAAAGAGACAATCCTTGGCCGCGCGGATACTTTCTGTGATCGAGGCTTCTTCGATGTTCATATGAAACGTATCGAGGAGGAGACCGACATTCTTTCTGCCAACTTTCTCCAGCAGGGCAAGACCTGATTGAACCGTGTTGACCAGGTCTGTCTCGTATCGGTTGATCGGTTCAATGGCAAACTGCACGTTCTTGTTGACAGAAGCACATTCATGGAGCGCGTCGACGAGCCATTGCTCCGCCACTTCGGCAGCAATCTCGCGGTCTTTCTTCCCGCGCACCAATCCAATAATCACCATCGCGTCGAGCTTGGATGCGAGCATTGCCTGCGACTTGATTCTGGCGATGGCCTGCTCTCGGATTTCTTTCCTCGGATCGGTGAACGAAAGCTTTTCTTCTCCATATGCCTGCCCGGTCCCAAGAGCGGGAACGGGCAGGTTGTGTTCCTTCAGAAGGGAGGTCAGGAAACCAACATCGAGCTGACCCGGATCCCTGACAGCGAGCTCAACGCCGTCAAAGCCAAACGCTTTGATTTTGGCGATGTTCTCGGAAAGATTACCTTTATAGGCAAGTGCCGAGAACGTGGACGGCTGCGTTGAGAGAACGATACTAAATTTCATCGTATTACAGTCCCATTTTTCTAATTGCATAGATCGGTCGCCACCCCGGAGTAAACGGTTCCTTGAGGTATGGTACCATTTCCTCTTCAGTGCGCATGGTTGTTTTTTCGATCGGGGGCAGTTTGCCAGACGGGAAGGCTTCGAACAACTCGTCGTGAACGAGCGTCAGATACGTAAGAACTGCTGCGACTGTGCGTTTCGCTTTTTCTGCCTTTCCGATCGTTGGACGGCCAACTACGCCTTCCGGAATCGAACCCATTTCCGTGGGGAAGTGACCCTGACCTTCTGACCAGCGGGAGGGACGTCCGAACGGATCGACTGCCTTATCGAAGTGCCCGTCGGGGAGATATGGTGTGACGGTTGTTTCTTCCGCGTACGACATCTCGACGTATTCCTTCGCGAGCAGGAGCAGAACCGAAGTCTCAGCTTCATCAGCGTGTACGAAATCGTCATCCCAGTCTCCGCCGCGCGCCTTCGTGCGGAAGAACTCTCTGACAGCCCGGTGCCAATCAATGGTCCTGAAAATGCCGGGCAAATTCCACGTCTTCTGGAGCTCCTGGATGGCAGCTTCCAGCAGCCAGGAATGCCCATGATTATTGATCAGGACGATCTTTCTGAATCCGTCGTTCCAGAAACCGACCATGACATCGATCAGCATCTTCTTGAGCACTTCGTCTTCAAGGTGAATCGTGCCCGGCATGCCGACGTGGTGATGCGGGTGCCCGCCGAAATTCAAGGGTGTCCAGGTGAGGTTGACCGGTGCGCCTTTCTTGGCTGTGTACCGCCGGACGCCTTCGAGAAGCTGTGTGACCATAAACGTATCGAGTGCGGTGACGGTGTGAATGCCGTGGAGTTCGGTGCAGCCGATAGGAATAAACAGAATGTCATTCTTCTTACGGTTCTCCACGACGTGTTTGCGGATCGTCGTCTGAATGTACGTTCCCGGTTTCGCCAGTTCTGACGGCGTAGGGATACCATAGTCGGCGAGGATCTGATCGATTTCCTTGTCGCTCGCGTCCCAGATTCTCTTCTTCAGTCTGCCGACGCTGGTGTCTTCAAAGGAGATATCTCCCCGGTTTGCTTTGATCCAGTTTGCCATGATTCATTCCTCAGATTTTGTTTAGTCGAATTTCGTGACAGTGATCTTCACATCGTCCCGGTCGGTTTGCAGCTTCACCAGACTCGGTTCCACTTCATCCAGCGTGATTTTCTTGGTGATCATTGGAGAGACATCCATCCCGGATGAGATGCAGCTGATCACGTTCGGGAACACACCCTGGCCGGAATGCCCCTGGGAGCCGACGACGTTTGCGCGCCGGACCTGGAGGACCTCGCCGTTGAGCGGAATTCTGTCATCAGCACGAGCCACGACGACGACGGTTGCATTGATCGCCCGTCCTTCCCAGATGATACGCTCGACATCGGGCCATACGACGCTGGGAAGCCCGGTTGCTTCGAGAATTAGGTTCGCTCCATGTCCGTTCGTGATATCGAGGACCGCGTCCGCGACATTATCCGTTTTCGGATCGATGACGTGTGTGGCGCCGATTGACAGGGCCATCTTCCTTCGTGCTGCCGAAGGTTCTGAAAGGATGACCGCATTGGCGCCAGCTCTGCGCAGGATGGCGCACGCTGCTGCTCCAACCGGTCCGGCGCCGAGGATGACAACATTCTCGCCGGGTTGAATTCCGCCGCCACGCGTAATGACTGCCGTGTAGGCCACAGACGTCGGCTCGACGAGGCTTCCGAGCTGCCACATTTTTTCTTCGCCGTACAGCTTTCTGAAATCCTCGATGCTCCACAGGTACCGGGCGTCAACCACGATGTGTTTCGCATATGCGCCGTCGATCGAGAAGCCGATTTCCTGCAGGCTTTCACAATGGTTCGGGAAGCCATCGGCACACGGCCGGCAGTAGCTGCACCACATCATCTCTTCCGAACAAACCCCTTCGCCGACTTCGAGTTTGCGGCCGGTTCGCTTGTTGATCGCCTTGTCGCCTGCCATGACGACGGACCCGCAGAACTCATGCCCGAGTGTACACGGGAACGCTGTCAGGCCGGGATAGAAGATATAGCCGTCTTTGTCCTTCTGGTACATGTGCACATCGCTGCCGCAGATGCCGCACGCTTTGACCTCGATGAGGACTTCCGTCGGTCCCGGTTCGCGGACTTCCTTGTTCACGATTTTGACCGTCGGGTTCCGCCATACGCGGCTTCCGAGGTACGTGAGTTTCTTGTCGATGTCTTTCTTCCCAAGAGCGAAGCCCGGCCTTGGGTCCCAATCTGCAAACAGTGATACAGTTCTCATGACAGCTCCTGTCGAAATGTGATGTCGTTCAGTGTGTGTACTAAAAATCTTTGACGTTGACGATCCTGGATTCCTTGAGGGACGCTGTCGCGGCAACCGCAACCTGCAATCCGGCGATTCCATCCTGGATCGTGATCATCGGCTCCAGGTCGTTCTGGAGATTGTTGAGGAAATCATTCAACTGTGAGACGTAGGCCTCACAGAAACGTTCGGGGAAATAGGGGACTACGTCGTGCGTTACGCCCTCGGCGGTCATCACGAGTATTGGTGTCTCGCGAAGATATCCGATCTTGAGCGTCCCTTTTGTTCCCAGGACTTCTGCCCGGATATCGTATCCATAGATGCCGTTTCTGCTGATGTCAATTTCCCCGAGACATCCACTCTCGAATTTCATGGACATGATAACATTGTCTGTATCGCCGGTGTCCTTGACTTCGGGATACGCCAGCACGCCGCCGATCGAATAGACAGATGAGATCTCCCCCATATACCAGCGGGCGATGTCGATGTCGTGGATGGCCATATCGAGGATTTGCCCGCCGCTGTTGTGCGGATAGAGGTATTCGAGGGTAGGGAGGTACGGGTCTCTTGAAGAGCCGCGAAATACGACAGGAGTTCCGATGACCCCCTCGTTGATCTTCTTCTTTGCGGCTGCGAGCCCTTTGTCGAACCTTCTCATATATCCCTGCTGATAGAATACGCCGTGCTTCTCGATGGCAGCTTTCATTTCACGGGCGTCTTTCAGGCTCAACGTCATCGGTTTTTCGCAGAAGATCGGTCTTCCCTTGGACGCGGCGTCCAGCACTATCTCCTTATGATTTGCAGTGGTCGCGGTCACGATGACTGCTGCGAGGTTCTTGTCCGAGTTGATTTCCTGATGACTGAAGTAAGCCTTGTCGATGCCAAATCTCTCTGCGCATTTCGTCGCCCGCTCGGGGACGATGTCGGCCACGGCGACAAGGTTCGCGCCTGTAACCCGCGTGGTGAGGAAATCGGCATACATGGTTCCAAGTCTTCCAGCGCCTATAAGACCAACGTTGATTTTCTTTCTCACGGTGTATTCCCTTTTCTGATTGGCGAACCCTGAACGAATGTCCGCGTGGTGAAACAATTGTTGAAGTATCTTTTCTACTTTGTAAACAGTGTCAGCGTCTGCCGCAGCGTGTAGTCGCCGGTGAACTTCTGATCCCGGTAGAATTCGGCGATGCCGATTCCACCGCTGATCTTTATTCTCATGAATGTACTTGGTCTCCACCCGCAGTTCTTCCAGAATGTTGCCGTATACTCTTTTGCTGTCGCATCACTACTCTGATACTTGGTGTAGAACTCATTCAAGGCCTTCACGGTCTCTGCGTCCGTGAGGTCGCTGTCTTCTTTCCCTGGTATCGGGTTCAGAGTATAGATGATGTTTTTGAGTTCCTTCTTGTCGGATTCCAGGAAGTCCGTTATCGACTTCGATTGATTGACGCCGGCGCTCTTTCCTTTTTCAATGGCCTGGGCGATGGCCTTGAACAGTATTTCGGGAGTGTACGTGTCTTCATAGCCGTAGATATGACCGTCGTTCAGAAGCCATAGACCATTGATGCTCGCGTACGATGCAGCGTGAGTATGTCCGCTGACATATGCCGTCACATGATGCTTGAGGAGGAGCTGTTGAAATTTCAATGAGTGGTCCGGGAATTTGTCGAGCACTTCTCCAACATGACGCTGAGTCCCGTTGTCCATATCAAGGACGGAAACGAGCGGCTTGTGGCCGAATACGATAGTGTGTTCTTTCTTATTCTGGGCGAGGTCGTCCTCCAGCCAATTCAGAAGCTCGGGTATGACGTCTGCTTCTTTTGCATTGTCACTCTTTCCGTCATAGAAAAGATTGAGAACCACGAAGTGGACATCGTTCCAGTCAAATGAATAGGTGGTTTCTTCGCTGTTGGAAGGGCCTTTCCTGACGAGATTCCGGAATGATTTGTCTCCCCGGTTCAATGATCGCAAATATTCCATCGAAGCATCGTCTTTGTCGTGATTGCCGCGTACGGCATACCATGGATAGTCCTTGCCGAACACCTTATCCATCAGGTCACGAGTCGCCGAAGGAGTGTCAATGTCTCCAAGCACGACCATGAACGAGCCCTGCCCGACTTTCTTGATTGCTTCGTATCCTGGAAGCGTGTAGTCCTTGGTGCGAAAAGCTTCAGTTGTGTGGGTGCGCTGGTCGCTGGAAATTATGAATGCGAAATCCTTGTCAGATGTGGACGAACAGGAGAGGAACAGGCTGCCGACGAAGATTGCCAACAGCAGCTGCAGGAAACTTTGCCTTTTCATTGTATGTACTCCCTGGTGTTTCTGGAATGATGATAGAGCGATATCGTGGCCCGGCAGATCTTTCCGGCTTCATTCTGTCGAACAGTCGTGTTCAAGAAGGCACCGGAGAGCACCAGTGCTCCGGATACACTAGTACAACTTCTGCGTGAGCCTCAGCGCGTAATCGCCGCCGAAGCCTTTGTCACGGTACATCTCAAGGACTGCGGAGTTCTTCGTTACATTCAAGCGAAGAAACGTGCTCTTTCTCCACTCGGTGTTGGTCCAGAAGAGCTTCGAGTACTTCTCAATTCCCGCGGTTCCCTTGCTGCACTCATCGTAGTATTCAGACAACCTGGTCAACGTCTGCTCGTCGGTAAGATCCTTGTACGACTTGCCGTTTCCGAATCCCAGATAGTAAACGAATTTCTTCATTTCATTGACGTTCGCCTTGTAGAAGGCCTTGATCGCGTCGGCAAGGCTCATTCCATTGGATCGCTGCTTCGTAACTTCCTCGGCAAGGCGCGGAAAGAGCGTGCTGGCAGTAAATGTTCCTTCTTGTCCGTAGAGATGGCCTGAATTGATCAACCACAACCCGTTGACGTTTGCGTACGATGCGCAATGGGTGTGTCCGCTGAAGTATGCCGTGACGCCATATTTGACCAGCAGGCGCTGAAATTTCAACGAGTTGTCCGGATACTTGTCGAGTGCGTCTGCGAGATGCCGGATGGTTCCGTTGTCGATGTCAAGGAAGGGGAAGATAGGCTCGTGGCCAATCACGAACACGCGGGGCTTCTTGTTCTGCTTCAAATCGTTCTCCAGCCACGCGAGAAGCTCCGGGACGATATTGCCGTCGCCCCCCCTGTCGCTCTTTCCGTCGAAGTACACGTTGAGGACGACAAAGTGCACATTGTTCCAGTCGAACGAGTATGTTGTCTCCTCGCAACCGGCCGGACCTTTTCGCAGTATGTACGGAAGCCCGTTGGGGCCCCGGTTCATCGAACGCAGGTACTCGGTGTTCGCTTCCACTTCCGTATCGTGATTGCCAACCACGGGATACCAGAGATAGTCCTTGCCGAGCACCGACGCGATGAGCTCGCGCGTCGCCGTGGGTGGATCGAGGTCGCCAAGCACAACCATGAATGATCCTTTGCCAACCTTCTTGATCGCCTCATAGCCGCCCAGCGTGAATTCATGCGTCCGGAATGCGGGAGTCGCATGCTCCCGCTGATCGCTGGAGATAATAAACGAGAACGCGTCAGCCGATTTCTGCGCTTGCGCGGGGACGGTAACGGCGGTGACGAAGAGAAGAATGAATAGAACCTGAAGAGACCTTTTTTTCATTTTCGACTCCGGATAATGACCTAGGCAAGACCGACTGATTGGTACTCTTTCGCCATGAAATCACGAACATCACTCTCACCGCGGAGGAACGGGCCTTCGGCTTCCATCTTCAGGCTTGTTGTAGCGGCGGACCAGATGATGGCCACTTCCGGGGGTTCCGTCAGCCTTTTCGTGATGTAGGAAGCAATACAGGTATCCCCGCGGCCGCTTCTGCCGATCAAGCTCTTGTTTCGCCACGGCGCCTCGTAGAAAATTCCATCTGCCAGCACAAGGATTCCATCTTTGTGCGTCAGAACCACTTCCTTCGGACCCATCTTCGCGAGAGCGGTAGCGGCCTTCTTGATATCCGATTCGTCGGTGAGTGATTCGGCTTCGACGGCATCGGTCTTGAGCACATCGACCAATTTCAGATGTTCTTCTTTTTCCGGCCACGGGGCGTGGAGAAGCGTGGTGTCTGGTGCGATGATCCGTATGAAGCCCTGCAGGTCTGCAACGAGGAGGGCGTCTTTTTTTCGAAGCGAGCGCACAACCTCCAACGGGATTTCCCCGCGGATAGAGCCATTCATCAGGAACGCTCTGGCTTCGAGCGATTCAAACTGGTCCGGTGTAAACGAACCGGCAGTCTTTGCGCAGCGAAGTATCCTGTCGTCGGGATTTGCGGAGCGGTATTCCAGCACCATATGTGTCGACGAAGGAGTATAAAAAGGAAACACATCGATACCGATATTCTTGAGCTTGTTGACAACCCGTTCATCTTCCTTCGCGAGGCGCGTCACCGCGGCGACGTTCAATCCAAGCATCCGCGCTGCATGGGCGCCATAGTTGAACCCTCCGCCGTCGAGATACCGCGTACCTGACGGTGTGATGATGGTGTCCTTCGTATAGTTGCCGAAAATGACCATGTCATATTTCTTTTTCACAGTTGCCATGAAAACTCCTTCGTTCTTAGTCGCTCACTTTTGCTTTCCACAGGGATGTCGCAAGGATGAGGGAGAGGACGGAAGCCCCCACCCAGAAAATGATTGCCGAGCTGAAATCATAGTGCCTGACCCCGTCGACGATCGTGGTTCCTTTCTCGATGAAGTAACCGCTGATGAGGTCCTGCGTGGCAGCACCAAGGTAGCTGAAGACCCCGATGATCCCCATTGCGGCCCCAGCGGCTTTCTTTGGTGCTATATCAGTGGCAAACAGCCCGCCGAGTGAAACGAGCAGCCCGCTGATGGAGAACCCATAGAGGATAAATGCGAATGACAGCAACGTGACACTCGCTAATGGCGAGAGAAAAATGATGCTCAAGGCAAGAAGCTCCAACAGACCGCAGATCAGGGTCACAGGGGGACGTTTGGCGTGGAAGAATTTGTCGGATATGTATCCGTAGCTGAGGCTTCCGATAAGGCCAGCGATTGTATTGAGCCCAAGGAGACTACCTGCCTCCACTAAAGAGTAGCCTTTGGTCTCCTGCAGGAAGAGAATTCCCCAATTGACCACAGCATATCGTGTCACGTACATCATGCTGCTCGCCAAGGCAAGAATCCAAATGGAGGGCAACTTCAAAATGGATTTTTGAAGAGACCAGACGCTTGGCGCCTTCTGTCCCGTGTCAACCACCGGTGCTCCGTGGTCGTTTCTCCAGTCCGCCACAAGAGGTAGTCCGAGTGTTTTCGGGCGATCCTGAAGCAGGTAATGCATGATGAATGCGACAGCCACGCAGGTGAGTCCGGGGCCCATGAAACCAGCACGCCAACCGAACAAAGTTACCAGGCCTGCGATGACAACGTATGTCAACCCCTCGCCGGTGGGGTGCCCCATACTGAAGAACCCATACCATCTTCCTCTTTCATTGTTGCTGAACCAGTTTGTTATCGACACCATCGCGGACGGAGCACCAATCCCTTGAAACCAGCCGTTCAAGGCCCAGAGAACCACCCAGACCCAGAGTAACGGAGTCCAGCCCATGGCGATGTTTATTAAAGCCGACATCAAAATGCCGAAGGAGAGGAACCTCTTGAGATTGGCGTGGTCTGCAAGAAACCCGTTTGTCAGTTTGCCAAATGCATACGAATAGAAGATTGCCGAACTGATCAGTCCTAATTCCTGAGCATTGAAGATCCCGCCATCGATCAATGGTTTCTTTACGACGGACAACGCGAGACGGCACGTATATGCTATTCCATAGCCGAATGTAATCGCCGTCATGATCCGCCATCGATGCTTCTTATAAAGAGCACTCACACGTGTCTGATCTTCGATCAGAGGCGCGTCTCGACCGGTAGCAAAGAACTTCAATACCCTGTTCATGTTATCCCCTTGTCGTTCGAGGAAGAGGAAGCCTTAGTATTCACATTGCTACGGCTTGATGACGATCTTCATTGCCTTCTTTGGAATGTGCTTCATCGTCGCGAAATCGAGACCCAGCTTTCCAAAAGCGCTCACACCATCTTCGAGACGAATCACTTCCGTGAAGAAGGGAGCCATGTTGAGTTTGTGTGACTGGAGGATCTTGATCGCGGGCAGGCAGGTATTCTGACCTATGTAAGACCCGAGAACCTTGATTGCTTTCCGCGTGATGGTGTTCGGTGTGATTGTTGCCTTGACGCTGCTGTCCATGCCGAATGCGAGGACCTTGCCCCCGGGGGCGACATAGTTCAGTGCGTTCTCGAGCTGAGTTCCGACCGCATCGATAACGATGTCGGCACCCTTTCCGTCTGTGAAGGTCTTCACTTGTTTCTCGATGTCGATCTCGTTCGGGTTGAACACCGGCACACCGAGCTGCTTTGCGACGTTGATTCTAAACGGATCGATCTCGGTGCACATCACCCGCGCGGCCACATTATCAGCCAGCGCAGAAAACAGGTAGCCGATCGGTCCGAAGCCGAGCACGACGACGGAGTCCCACGGCTGCATTTGCACGATGTTCATTCCGTTAAGGACGGTGCCAAGTGTTTCCACTTGTGTAGCGGTGATGTCATCGATTGAGTCCGGCACTTTGTAACAGGCATTTTCGGGGAGCACACAATATTCGGCATATCCTCCATCCTGGAAAATTCCGATGGATTTGTCCTTCAGCCATTCGCACTGGCTGCTCATGCCTGACCGGCAGAACTCGCACACGCCGCAGCGAAGACTATTATCGACTGCAACGCGGTCTCCGGGTTTCATCGTGGTGATTGCGCTGCCGATCTCCTGGACGGTGCCGACGAATTCGTGGCCCAGGACTGCATTTACGCCGACGGCGTGTTTTCCTTCCAGGATCTTGACATCCGTCCCGCATATCCCGCAGGCGATGACCTTCACGAGAACCTGGTTCGGTGCTGAGATCTTAGGAACGGCCCTGTCTTCAAGTTCGATCTTGCCAATGGCTTTGTACGCAAGTGCTTTCATTGTGTTCATTTTTCCTCCGCGTTGCTTTCTGCTATAGGTAGGAACGTTTGTTGCTGATGCTTTGTCTAGTTGTCTAGACAAAGATATGAAGGAGACATTTGCGAGTCAAGAGTAATCTTCACAAAACGAAAGAAAACATTGCCAAATATGGAAACAAAGGCCAAATAATCGATAATACGTTTTACCTGTGGAAATAGTACTTGACAATTGAAATATAACCTTGTATGATTGTCTAGACAAATGAAGAGAAACGAAGAATGATCGTCGACAAGAATAGCCCGATACCTCAGTACTTCCAGCTGCAGACGTGGCTCGCCGAACAGATTCAGGAGGGGATCTTCAAGCCGCAAGACAGGATACCCACTGAAGAGGAACTCACGCAGCTCACGGGTCTCGCACGGGCAACAGTGCGGCAGGCGATTCAGAACCTCGTGGGTATGGGCTATCTCAGCCGGAAAAAGGGGCTGGGGACATTCGTTACGATCCCGCAGATTACCACTCAAAAGCAAACAATCGTCGGAATTATCGTGCCGGATATCAGGTCGGGGTATGCCCCTGAACTCGCTCGTGGAGTGGAAGACAAAGCGGCGAAGAGCAAGCACAGCCTGATGGTGTGTAGTTCAGACGACCTTTTTATCAAGGCGGAGTTTCACGCGAACAGGCTGATAGAAAACTCTGTCAGCGGCGTCATTTATGTTCCGACCGCCTCACCGGACGCGAAGAACAAGATGATCGTTCAGAAATTCAAAGAGCGTGATATTCCGGTCGTGCTCGCCGATCGCTCAGTGCCCAACCTCGAGATCGATCACGTGACCACGGACAATCTTGACGGCGCGTACAAGATGACAACGTATCTCATTAACAAAGGGCACAGCAAGATTGCGTTTGTGTACAGCAACATCGTCAGCACTGAGCGCCTGCGCTTCGATGGATACCGGAAGGCTCTGAGCGACCACGGTATTCAGTACGAACCGTCCATTGTCGTCAGTCATCCTGGACCGTTCAACGATGAACAGTTCACAAAGTATGCACAGTCGATCCTGAAGCAGAAAAAGAAATTCACCGCCATCTTTGCGGCGCACGACAGAATTGCGTTCACGTTCTACGCTGTCGCAAGAACAATGGGAATCTCTTTCCCCGAAGATCTTTCCATCGTGGGCTATGATGATCTCGGCTACCATAACTTCCCGCTCACGACGATGCACCAGCCCATTTATGAAATGGGCGAGGAAAGCATGAAACTTATCAGCACCAGGATTCGCGGTTCCAAGGAGGGTCCGAAGTCCATCGTGCTGGCATCGCATTTAATAGAGAGAGATTCTGTCGCTCAAGTCTAAAGAGCGAGTCGCACCGTGTCACCACCGCGGCGAGCACCGGATCCGACAAACCCGCCCCGGTGGTACAAAACAACAACCTGCCATTTCTGTTCAAGATTCTTGCAGAGAGTAATCGAGAAACAGAATTACACAATCAACATCCACGAACCCACCACCTATCATTCCTTCAGGGAGGAAATGATTATGGCTACAACCACCTTACCGATTTTGAGGACCTCTCCCCATTGGATCCTCGTCCTGCTTGTGCTCGCAGGTATCTTCATGATGCCGGGCACAAGTTGGGCTCAGCAGACTGGGCAAATCAACGGTCGAATTACTGATGCAGATTCAAAGGAATACCTGCCGGGAGCGAATGTGATGTTGAAAGGAACGGCTCTTGGTGGTTCGACGGATCGGAATGGACTGTACCGGATATTCAACGTTCCCGCGGGCGAGTACGAATTGACCGTGCGATACATCGGGTACGAGGAACAAACGGTACCCGTCACAGTTTCCGCCGGCAGTTCGCTCACCAAGGATGTGGCTATGAAATCCACCGTTGTCGAACTCACGGGTGTCGTCATCAGCGGGTTGCGGGTGGGGCAAAACAAGGCACTCAATATTCAGAAGACTTCGGATAATATATTAAACGTAGTCTCGCAGGAGCAAATGCAGCGCCTGCCCGATTTGAACACCGCTGAGATTCTGCAGCGCATCCCCGGTGTCTCGATCGTGCGCGATCAGGGGGAAGGCCGGTACGTTCAAATCCGCGGCACGGATGCCCGCCTCACTTCCATTTCCGTGAACGGTGAAAAGATCATCGCTCCCGACGCCGGACAGCGTTACGTCGGCATGGACGTGATCTCGGCCAGTCAGGCAGCCTCCATCGAGGTTTCGAAAACTGTGACCCCGGACATGGACGGTGATGCGGTCGGCGGATCTGTAAACATCAAGACAAAAAGCGCTTTTGACTCTGACAAACCGTTTATCAATGTCACCGCAGGCTCGGGCACCAGCGCCATCCTGGGAAAAACCTTATGGCAGGGTGGTTTTACGGTTGGCACAAAATTCGGCCCGGATAACGTTTTGGGCATAGCAATAACAGGCAACTATGACAGCTGGCAGCGCGAAAACTGGGACCTCGAAACCACCTGGGATGTCAAGACAATCGGTGGTGTGACCACGAATCAAGTATTGACGGACATAGATTTGAGGAACTACCGTGTATCGCGTGAGAGATTCAATGTGGCTGGCAATCTCGATTACCAGCCCAGCGGGAACAATTCGTACTTCATCCGCGGCATGTTCAATAACCGTGATGACTACGAATATCGCCGCAGCCTCTATGTCCGCCCTTCGAAGGGAACATTTACAACCACGACCAGCGTCACAAAAGCAAAATTGTACACCACACTCAAGGATCGCCTCGAGAGACAGAATCTCTTTGCACTTTCTGCGGGCGCGATTCACAAGATGGGAAATCTGAACCTTGATTACACTGTCGCCTATAACGAGGGAGGCACCAAGAAGCATGATGAAACCGATCCCCAGTTTATCATGATAACGACACCGAACCTAACCCTCGATTTGAGCAATCCGAGCAGACCCCAGTATACGAATACCAGCACGGGGACCACATTCGATCAATATAATCCCGACAACTTCAAGTTTGACCAGATCAAATTCAACAACGACAACGCAACGGACCGGGATTACATGGGTGGAGTGAATGCGAAGTATGATTTCAAGCTTGCGGATCATCCGTCAGCTTTGAAATTTGGCGCCAAGGTTCATATTCGTGAGAAAGTGAAGAATCAGGATCGATGGATCTATAACTGGAAAGGTTCCAGCAATCTGCTCATGACCCCCTTCATCGGCGATGAGGCCACTATCCTCGACGGAACCTACAGGGTAGGCCGTGTCATTGATGGCGACAAGAACAGGGCGTATTTCACTCCTCTGAAAGACGTAGCCACCGGATTCATGCCCAAGAACAACACGTGGGACCACATCAATTCTGAAGGGGCCAGCTTCACTGCAGACGAGAATACGATGGCCTACTATGCAATGAACACCTGGAACATCGACGACTTGATGATCATCGCGGGCGTTCGGCATGAGTTTACCGACGTGTCAAATTCAAGCAACAAGATCCTTCTTGGTCCGGGCGGCACGTATTTGTCGACGACGAAGGTAGAGGGGAAACTCAATTACAACAATTTCCTGCCTTCGCTGCAATTCCGGTACAAACTGACGCCGATGAGCAATGTCCGGGTGTCGTACACAAACACGCTTGCCCGTCCAAACTTTTTCGACATTGTTCCCTATCAACAGGTCGATGTCGACAATCTTATAGTATTGCAGGGTAATGCGGGCTTGTTGCCGACTACGGCCACGAACCTCGACCTCCTGGCAGAGCAATATTTCCAGGGGGGCGGCCTGGTTACAGCCGGCGTCTTCTACAAGCATTTGAACGACATCATTTTCACGCAAACCACGAAAATAGCCGGTGGTGCCTATGACGGATATTGGCTCACACAGCCGGTGAACGGCGGAAATTCTTCGCTCGTAGGTTTCGAATTCAATTTCGAAACGCAGCTGAGGTTCCTGCCAGTGTTCCTGGACGGGTTGGGTGTGGCAGTTAACTATGCCTATACCAAATCCACGGCGGATGTGGGCAACCGTCTGACGAGGTCGGAGTTGCCGGGTCAGGCAGCAAACGTTGGCAACTTCGTTATCAGCTATGAGAAATATGGTTTCTCAGGCCGCTACAGCATAGGCTACAACGGCAAGTTCACTGAGGCCATTGGAATTGATGCGCAACGCGACAGAATCTACAAAGAACACATGCAGATGGACTTCTCAGCGAGCCAGGACCTCTTCAAAGGGCTGCAAGTGTACTTTGAGTGGATCAACCTGAACAAAGAACCCATGATATACTATCAGGGTGATGAAAGCCATCCGCTGCAGCAGGAATTCTACTCGTGGTGGATGCACGTTGGTCTGAAATTCAAGATGTAAACAAGGCGCGCGATACAGTTTCACTCGGCTTGACCACCGGATGCAGCGGTGGTCAAGCTGTATTAGGGGGATCACCTACAGAGGTCATATATCAAGGGAGACTCAGTGATGAAACGATCGAAACAGAATGCGATGATTTGGATTCTCACTCTCGGAGTTGTTGTGGGAGCGTTTGTGCTTGGATGCACCAAGGTGACGCCAACTCCGCAAGATCAGAAAAAAGTTATCAAACCCGTGGTCGTCACGGAGCAAGTGAAATGGGATACTGACGATCCTGCCATTTGGGTTAATCCTGTTGATCCGGCCAAGAGCCTCATTATCGGTACGGACAAGAATGCCGACGGTGCTCTGTACGTATTTGATCTCGACGGAAAGATCGTTCCGGAAAAGACAGTCAGGGGACTGAAACGACCAAATAATGTGGACGTAGAGTACGGCTTGATACTCAACGGCAAACCAGTCGACATCGCAGTCGCCACCGAGCGCGAGTCCAATAAGATTCGGATATTCCAGGTTCCCGAGATGAAAGCGATTGACAACGGTGGGATTGATGTGTTCACGGGAGAGAAGGAACGGGGGCCGATGGGTATCTCCATCTACAAAAGGGCCAAAGACGGTGCTATCTACGCAATTGTGAGCAGAAAAAGCGGACCGCTGGACGGATATCTCTGGCAGTATTTGCTGCAAGATGACGGCAAGGGAGGCATAAAAGGAACGAAGGTAAGGGCGTTTGGTCTCTACAGTGGCAAGAAAGAAATCGAATCCATCGCCGTTGACGACAAACTCGGCTACGTGTACTATTCTGACGAGCAGTCTTGCGTTCGCAAGTACTATGCTGATCCCGATATGCCGGGGGCCGAAAAACAGCTCGGGACGATCAGCGTCGCAGGATATCTGGAAGATAACGAAGGGATATCGATATACGAGGTCAACGATGGAACAGGCTACATCCTCGTTTCAAACCAAAGCGCCAACAAGTTCCATATCTACAAGCGTGAAGGTGAGCCCGGGAATCCGCACGATCAGAAGGAAGTGAAGGTTGTTGATGTATCGACGACGAACAGCGATGGTTCGGATGTGACCAATGTACCATTGGGTCCAAAGTTCCCAATGGGGTTATTTGTGGCGATGGCTGATGATAAGACGTTTCAGTATTACTCGTGGGCAGACATTGCAGGAACCGACCTGGTGATCGCTCCCAACGGAGTCAAGAAAGCAAAGTAGTGCGTCTTTTCATCTCCATTTCACTTTTCGATCGTAACTTGACATGGGAGCGCGATAAGCGTTCTCATGTCCGGTTATTTATTTGATTAGAAAGGTCGACAAGATGAAAAAGCAAAGCTGCAGCGGAGTTTGCGCGAGGTTTGTAGGCGCCGCGATAATCATTGCGGTCACGTTGAACATTGTGCCTTCGCATGCGCAAACGACGGCCGGCAAGCAACTCGCCGTTGCGCCCCAACAACAAGCAGGTCTTCAACAGAAGCATCCACCAAAGGCTCCCGAGGATGCATCCAATCCATTGCTAGTTTGGGATGTGGCTGTTGCGGACCGGGCTGGAATGCCAAGAAACTTTCGTTCGAGCGATGATCCGATCAAAGCGACCGAAGGGAAAGCGCCAAACGTGCAGGGACTGAAGGAATTGCGCGCATCCGGAAGCGGTGAATACACGGAAGCGAGCCTGAAATTGATGCTGAAGCAGCTACGCGGGCCGGTAACGGTGTTCGATCTGCGTCAGGAAGACCACATTTTCGTGAATGGAGAGCCCATCAGTTGGTATGCAACGAACAACTGGGCTAATGTCGGCAAGACGAACAAAGAAATAAAGGCCAGTGAAGCCGTGCGCGTTGCAGCAATTCCGGTGGGGAGCACGCTTTCTCTCAGTGATTCGAAAACCAAAAAGGGTGGGGATGCGGCGAGTCCCGTCGAAAATGTCACGGTCGCTCGTGTTGGCACGGAGAAAGACGTTGTCACCTCATCAGGTGCGGCTTACAAGCGAATCACAGTGTCAGATCATTCACGTCCGTTGGACGAAGAGGTAGATCGATTCATTACCAATGTTCGGGCATTGCCTGCGGATGCCTGGGCGCACTTTCATTGCCGGGCCGGAAAAGGCCGAACAACCACGTTCATGGCGCTGTATGACATGCTTCGCAATGCAAGCAAAGTTTCTCTTGTGGATATCGTGCAACGCCAGTCATTGCTAATTGGTGACTATGATCTTCTTGCGGCTGCTGATGATGCCGGTAAGGCGGGCGTTGCCGAAGACCGCAGCGAGTTTGTCCGAGCGTTCTATGACTACGCTCGCAACAATCCAAACGGCCAGCCTCTTCTCTGGAGCGCGTGGCTTAGGACGCCGCGATAATGGTTGCACCCAGAGAAGGTAAGCGGATCGTATTGTCGGATTTTCGCCCCCATTTCACCGGCGGGTAGTATCTCATCACAGGAATGCAATGAGCATTCGCATGACTGGTTCTTCACTACTTAGAGAGGACAATAGCATGACGACGCATAGACGCTACGGATGTCAGAGGCGGTTCGTTACACTGGCACTCATGATCGCTGTTTTGGTCGGATCGATCACCGCGCACGCTCAAACCAAATCCGGATATCATGTCGCCAAGAAAATCAAAGTCGGTGGCGAGGGAGGCTGGGACTACTTGACATTCGATGCCCGGACTCACCGGTTGTTTGTGTCGCATGCTGACAGATTTGTTGTCATCGACGCGAAAACAGATCAGGTCACCGGTGAGATCTTGAAACTTGAGGGTGTTCATGGGATGGCGATCGCGCATGAATTCAATCGCGGTTTCATTACCAACGGGACATCGTCGACGGTGAGCGTTGTTGACATGAAGACTCTGCAGGTTACCGGTACAATCCCGGTCGGAAAGAAACCTGACGCGATTCTGTACGATGCATTTTCTCATCGTGTGTTTGTGTATAACGGACAGAGTGAGAATGCTTCCGTTATCGATGCCGAGAAAGGAACGGTCATTTCAACGATCGCTTTGGGCGGAAAGCCTGAATTCTCCGCCACCGATGGCAAAGGCCATATCTTTGTAAACCTCGAAGACAAGAACGAGGTCGTGGCTTTTAATGCTTCAACGTTGAAGATTTTCGGACGGTGGCCTCTCAAAGGCGGTGACGAACCCACAGGTCTTGCGATCGATGTTGAACATCATCGCCTGTTCTCGGTTTGCCACAATAAATTGATGTTCGTGCTCGATTCCGATAACGGCACGGTTATCGCAACGCTGCCGATCGGCGCCAAGGTTGATGGCTGTGCATTCGATCCTGGAACGGGATTGGTGTTCACATCAAATGGCGAGGGAACGATGACTGTCATCCGTGAAGAGTCGCCGTCGAAGTTCTCCGTGCTGGAAACAGTAGCGACGCAACTCGGTGCGAAGACCATTACGGTCGATCCCGAAACACATACGCTGTATCTTCCCACGGCAGAATTTGGACCGGCGCCGGCTCCGACTGCCCAAGTTCCAGCGCCAAGAGGGCCGATTCTGCCCAACACATTTGTGGTTCTCAAAGTAACGAAATAGATCCGTAGAGATCGAGCCGACCTCCGAACGGACTGACACTGATCCCGGACACTCACAGAACATAAGCTCGTCACTGTCGGGGTCCGGGATCTTCGTGACAACCATGCGTTGACCTTCACTTATCGCGGCAGAATCACGGCTCATGCTCCGTGGCTCAGTATGGAGATTCGAAAACCATGAAAGTCAATACTAGCCGGTTCGCGAAGCTTCTGTTTCTGTTCATCCTCCTTGTTCCTGTCCTTCTTGCCCGACAATCCGGTACGGCGGCAGTTGACAGCGCTCAACAATCTGCAGCCGCCTTGAAAAAGGTTGTGAGCGAGCTCAAGAAGATTACTATGACCGGTTTCATCCAGTCTCAATTCCAATCCGCCGCCACTGATGGGATCGACTCCTATGCCGGGGGAAATTTCTCCGCCGGGATGCATAATCGCTTTCTTATCAGACGAGTGCAATTGAAGACGATCTATGACAATGAGTCAACCCGGTTTGTATTTCAAATCGAATCAAACGCAAAGAACATCTTCCTGAAAGATGCCTATGCCTACCTTCAAGACCCCTGGTTGAGAACGTTTGCACTACGAGCCGGAGCATTCGACAGGCCCTTCGGATTCGAGATAGGCTACTCTTCAGGGAAAAGAGAATCACCGGAACGATCGAGGTTATTCCAAACACTTTTTCCAAACGATGCTGATCTTGGCGCTGCAATTGAAATAACACCGAAGTCGGGACCATTGACGCATTTCAGTTTCAGGGGGGGGCTGTTTGCAGGGAACGGCATCAATCCAGAAGTTGACAACCAGAAGGATTTTATCGGAAGACTCGGCGTGCACTACCCTCTCTCAATGATTCCGGCCGAACTTGATTTGGGCGTATCGGGATATCTTGGTAAAGTCAAGAAACCGACCGGTAAGACCATATACACTGTCAATTCCCCGGTTCTCTGTTCCGCCAACACGGTCGATGAATGGGCAAACCGGGATTACATGGGTTTCGATTTGGAACTCACATCATCCGTTCCGCTGTTGGGGAGCTTTTTTCTCAGAGGTGAATTCATCTCGGGCATGCAGCCCGGATTCAGCCCGATGAGCTCTTCGTCTCCGACTGCCCTGGCAACGGATAACTTGTATCTCAGGAGTTTCATGGGGTATTATCTCATCTACATCCAGAACCTCGGTGAGACAAACAGGCTGGTCCTGAAGTACGATGTCTATGATCCAAATCGTGATGTGGAAGGAATTCATATTGGGCGGCAACAGGCGGCGCTCCTCGGGGCGGGAGACATCAGATACTCGACCTTTGCCATAGGCTGGATCTACACCTGGGATGCCAATGTCAGTTTCACGGGTTACTACGAAATTGTCCAGAATGAAACCGCGCCTTTTCTTGTTGGCTATGAGAAGGACATTGCGGACAACGTCTTCACATTAAGAATGCAGTACGCCTTCTGACCATCCGGTGAAGCATCGGCAGGACAGAGAGGAGCGTACGATTCCGTCTGAGAATCATCTTCCAAGAGGAACATACTATGCTGTTGACTGTCGTCGCAACAATCAAGGCCAGGAACGATATGGCGGAAAAAGTCCGGACACAGCTTTCCAGGCTGGTAGAACCCACCCGAAAAGAGAAAGGGTGTGTTGAGTATACGCTCTATCAGAACAACGAGAATCCCTCAGTTTTCATTTTCTTCGAGAATTGGGAAAGCCAGACCGACCTGGATGCTCATATGAAGTCGGCGCATTTCAAAGAGTGTTTCGCGCCAATAGAAGGGATGTTTGACCTCGACGTGCACCGTATGTCGGAAGTTCTCTAAGGAGCGAGCCCGGGATTTCGAGCTCCGCGGCGTATGTGTGAATGCCGTTCATTGACTCTGTTTCATCAAGCAGCATATGAGGTGAAGATGGTCCTTCAAGGGAAAAAGAGGATGCTCCCGATGGTGTTCGCTACCCTTCTGCTGGGGTTCGCGGGCGCATGGTCGCAGACCACGCAAACACCTTCCGTCCGCTTCATCATGGTGGGGGATGAGGGAGGACTGGCCTCAGGTGATCAGAAGGCGGTGGCTGCCGCGATGGGGAAGGAAGCTGAACGGATCAAGGCCCGGTTTATTGTGACAGTGGGGGACAATTTTCACGAGAACGGGATTGCCAGCGCGACCGACCCGCGATGGAAGACCGAATTCGAGGATGTCTATTCCCACCCTGCTCTTCAGATCCCGTGGTATCCTTCACTGGGAAACCATGATTACCGCGGAAGCGTCGAGGGGGAACTCGGGTACACCGCATTCAGCAAGCGCTGGAAATTCACATCCCGGTATTACGCACGGAACGAACTGATCGATGACACAACGTCGCTCCTCATCGTGCATGTGGATACTTCCCCGTTCATCAGGAAGTACAGACTTGAGCCCAACGTCTATCGCCTGGCCGGACAGGACGCGAAGAAACAACTCGTGTGGCTGGATTCTGTCCTCACCGCTTCACGTGCGCGCTGGACGATTGTCGTCGGTCATCACCCGGTCTATTCAGCGACGCCCAAGGGGGGCAACACAGAAGAGCTGATAGAGGAGCTGCTTCCGATCCTGAAAGCTCACGACATTCCATTGTACGTCTCAGCGCATCAGCATTTCCTGCAACACCTGAAGCGCGATGGGATGGATTTTGTTGTATTAGGAGGAGGGGCGGATCACGGAACGGAAGTCCATAGCCGGGAAGATGTTGTATTCGGGGCGAGCGTACTCGGTTTTGTTTCCGTGCGGGCTACTGCGCAGCAGCTTCAGGTTAGCTTTGTTGATACGAGCAGCACGATTCTTCATACCGTGAAGATTGCCGCACCCGCTCCAGGTAGATAATCCTGTGGTATCAAGCGATCTACGCTTGTGAGCTTAGGGGATATGCGAACTTGCATCAGAAAGAAATCCATGACATCCCTCGTTTCCCGGTTCTACAAACTTCTCCTACTCTGGCTCCTTGTTTGCTCACAGCTGCTGGCTCAACGGACGCAATTCGTCGTCCTCGTCGTTGTGGATGGTACCAGGTATTCGGAGACGTTTGGCGATTCGACACATGCCAACATACCGATCATCTGGAATCGGTTGCGCCCGCTCGGCACGCTCTATACGTCATTCTGGAATGACGGCACCACGATGACCAATTCGGGACATGCAAGTATCCTTGCGGGTACGCGCGAAACTCTGAAGAACAATGGGACCGAATTGCCGTACAACCCGACGATGTTCGAGTATTTCAGGAAGCAAACGGGTGCACCCGTTGATCAGTGCTGGGTTGTGCTGGGCAAGTCCAAGCTGCAAATGCTTGCGTTCAGCACACACAAAGAATATGGCCCGCACTATGGGGCGTCAGTGAAGAAATCCTCGTCTGAGTATGATAACCTCGTCGCCCTGCAAAACACGACGTTCGTGCTGGCGAATCACCATCCCAAACTTATGATTGTGAACGTGCCGGCTGCAGATTCATTGGCGCACGAAGGGTTTTTTGACAAGTATATAGGGGCGATTCGTCAGGCAGACACCGTAGTGGCGTCGATCTGGAATGCAATTCAGGCAGATTCTCTCTTCCGTGACAAAACGACCATGATCGTCACGAACGACCATGGCCGCCACACCACAGATTACACCGACCACGGCGATCGATGCGAAGGTTGCAGGCATATCATGCTGCTCGTCATCGGACCCGACACGCCGGCGGGAGTCGTTGATTCGTCCGCGCACAAGCTGGTGGATATTGCGCCGACGGTTGGGAAGCTTCTCGGTTTCCGTACGCCATACTCGGTGGGGTCTGTGCTTGAGTCTGCACTATCGAAGAACCCTCAACGATGAAGCAGCACGCCTCAGATCGATTACGCAACCACACCCGCAGAATGAAGAAATAGAATACTCATTCCTTCCTTTAGTCCTTCGCCTCTCCCATCGTACGGGATCCCCGCTTGCGGCAGGCAGCCGAAAACCGGGACGCATCACAGATAACCCAAGGGGTCACGCGACTGTCTTTTCGGAACATACTTCTAGTGTCGCGTCTCGCATGTTCTTTGGATAAGTCGTACGGTTGAACTTCTTACCTCACAAAATGCAACCCGAGGATCACCAATCGAGTTTTTCGTGAAATCTCAGCAAAAAGCAAAACACACACCCCTTACATCCCCTCTCCCCACCACGCCGGCCATCACACAGAGGGGACTGTTTGTGCGCGATACAAGAACGTCACGTCCCCTCTCGTGGGAAAGCACGTGGGTTGTGAGAGGGGAGCAGAAGGGTGTGTGCCTTTTCGTGATAGTTTGAGCTGATGTCTGCTCAGATCTCTGCGTCGTGCTGTGGACTTATTCAAGGTTCTTCCGAGACACAGCACTAGCTTCCCGGTGAAAAAGGAAGAGGCTGTAGCTATGCGGAGGGTTGACATCCGTTGGGGGGCAGCATAAAAACACAAAGAGGGCGTCAGATGAAGCTTGACGACCCTCTCTGTGCAGCTTGGAGGCAACTTGGTGGAGCGGAACTCTTAGTTGGTCAGAGTCAGCGTGACAACCTTCGCCGTCGAGGCAAGCGTGCCGGCGGAAGCGTTTGCACCGAAGGTGTAGGTGATCGTCTTGGCTGCATCGGCACCCAGGGCAATCGCAGTCACAACACTCGCCGCACTGGCCGGGGTCGTGGCAGAGATATCAACGTTTCCAGCACTCGTTCCCTTGACGCTCGCCAGGTTGATCTGCAGCGTGTAGCCGGCTGCCAGGGCTGCGTCGAGGTTTGCTGTGATCTTCACGGTGGAAGCGAAATTCTGTGTGATGCTATAGTTGGTCGAAGCGTCTGTGACTGAGGTCAGTGCGTTCGTTCCGGCAGTACCTGTGGTGATGGTCATTGCGCCGGGGTTGCCAGAGGTCGCAATCTTGTAAACTGCGTTGACAGCCAGACTGACATTCTGTGTAGCCGTTGCCTGCGCCATAGCGTTTTGTGCAACTGCGAAGCTCAGGACTACGAGGGCGATAACTACGATTGACTTCTTCATTGTTGACTCCAAGTTAGTATTTTTTGTGATTGTTTTCATATCTGTATCAGTATATCTCAAGGAGCGTGCCAGAACAGAATATGCCATATGAGCCCAATTTCACAGTATTTCCTTGTAAGCGGAGTATCACTCTGAGACTGGTGGATCGTAGTGAGACTGCAGGTTCTCCAGCCTTCTGCACCAGAAAGCCCCATTATTCCGGATTGTTCGTTCTTGGATTTCCATCCACAAAGAAGTTGTCCCTCAAGTGAGGAGTTCTCAGGATAAGAGCGACGGCAATTCATTCGTCGTGAAATGATCGAAATGAGACAGATCGTTGAACTTGGCTGACTTACTCCGTACGTTTTCCATGCGCACCAAGACTCCACGCTCTATTGAACAGGATATTGAACCATGCTTCAGTCAACGTTGAGATACACGGCCTTCCTGTTGTTTCTGATCCCTGCATCGCTTTTCGGGCAAGATCCCCGGGAAGGAGAAGGGTACTTCACAGATCCAAGGAGCACTCCGTTTGGGACACTTTGTTCGAATAACTACGCGTCGGCACTCTATATTGTCCAGAATGGTCTTCTTGAGGAGCTCGTATCCGCTCCGGGATGCGGGAACTACACGACGCTGTCGTATGACCGCACGCGTGTGGGTTTGAAGCTTGTGAATGAGGACGGTTCGCAGACTCCTGCTGTACTCGATCTCACGAACCGAACTGTGCTGACGCTGAGTTCACCGGGGCATCAGATGGGTCAGGTGAGTTTCACAGCCGATGGCCGTGTTGCCTTCACGCGTGGAGAGGAGCTGGTGCTTGCGAGCACCGGAGAAGAAGAGACGTATTCTCTCGGGACCTATGCCAACATCGCTCCAATTTCGCCGGACGGCCGTCAGGTTGTATTCAATGACGCCGATGATCAACTCTGGCTTCTCAACCTCGCAACTCTGACGAAGACACAAATCACCGACGGCACCACAGGATACTACTATCCCATTTGGTCACCCGATGGCGGCAGACTTCTCTATTCCAGCCTGAACGGGGCGGTCAGGGTCCACGAGCTTGAGACAGGCCGGACCTATGTTCTCGGAGAAGGGGCTCATCCATCGTGGTCGGAAAATTCCCGCGAGGTGATCTTCTATCGGAAGGAGTTTCAAGGTCCGCGGCTGGTGAACACCGACCTCTTCCTTTCAAGCTTCGATGGGGCAGAAGTGCAGAGGCTCACATCGACGCCGGGCATCACGGAGATGGATCCTTCATTTACAGAGGGTGGAGCCAGGGTCGTTTTTCACACGTACGCACGGCGATCCATCGGCGAGGCCGACCTTGTTGTGAACGGAAAGGCCCCTCGGAAACTGACAACTGTAAAGGAAACGGCTCTTTCCGCCTCCGGCCGGTTTTCCATCAAGCCTTTCTCGTTGGAGGGTTCAACGCACAACACATCGCAACTTGACATCCCATATGTTCACCAGGCATATGATACGCCCGACTGGTTCAATGGCGATTGGGCATGTGCGCCGACTCAAGCGATCATGCTGCTTGCGTACTTCAATGTGCTTCCGCCGTGGCCGACTTCATGTTCAACACCGAGCTTCCACTATAATAATTGGGGAAATTACGTCAGCGCTCAGTATCAATTCCGTCAGGCGCAGTATATACAGGCGGCGGACGACGCAAACGGCAAAACATCCTGGGGCGGCTATGGTTACATGTGGAATGGCTCGTACAGTCCGCATTCGAGGATGGCAGATTACTTCAGGAATCATGGCTTCACCGCCGTACAATCAGAAGGAACACCGTACAGCATCGCTTTCTCTGAAGTTTCTGACGGCCATCCTTTCAGCATGTGCGTGATGTTGACGACCGCAGGCCATCTCGTGCTCGCTCATGGAATTGGTGCCGAGCCGCATACATTTGTGTTCAACGACCCCTGGGGTAACAAGAACCGGGGATACAAGAATTACTATGGCAAGAACTCGAGCTACGACTGGCCGGGATATAACAACGGTTTCCAAAACCTTACCGGCGTGGCATGGTGCATTGCGACGCGCTACGAGCCGCTGGCGGCGAGCGACACCGTCATCGACGACCAGCAATTCGGTCACGGCTTCTGGATGCAAACGGCAGCTCCTTCCTCGATGAGTTACTGGAAAGACAAGAACGTCGGGTATCAGGGACACGCGTGGTTCGTCTACACCCGCGGTGTCGCATCCGTTGACGCGTGTTTTGCCACGTGGACACCTGTACTTCCGGAAGAGGGGAAGTATGAAGTGTCTGCGTTCATACCGTCATTCCCCAATGCGACGGATGCGCGCTATTCCATAACGAGCAATGAAGGAACGGTCCTGAAGTCGATCAACCAGAATGAGCACAAAGATACCTGGGTTTCACTTGGAACGTACTCGTTTGCGAAGGGGAGCGGGGGATCTGTCCGGCTTGGAGACGTCAGCTCGAGTGACGGTCAGGTGCTGGGATTTGATGCTGTCCGTTGGAGCCGTACATTGAACCCGGTGACTGCGGTGACGGCGAAGGAAGAGACGCCGCGGACGTTTGCGCTGCTGCAGAACTATCCGAATCCATTTAATCCAACAACAGCTATTAGCTATCAGCTACCTGCCCTGAGCGGAGTCGAAGGGTCAGCTCATAGCTTCGTGAAACTGGAGGTGTTCGACGTTCTCGGTCGAGGAATCTCCACTCTGGTGAACGAAGTCCGTTCAGCGGGGAGTCACACAGTGTTTTGGGATGGTTCGGCCCTTCCGAGCGGAGTGTACTATTATCGTTTCGTGGCTCGGCCCGTTGGTGGCGAACAGGGTGCTTTCATTGAATCGAGAAGAATGGTTTTGATGAAGTAGGTAGAGGCGGGCTTCACGCGTACCCAACTTCATCGTTCGACATTCCTTGCGCGATATTGGACATTGCCTGGATCGAAGAGATTCGTTCCCATGAATTTCGAATATCCAACACCGAATAATGAATGAAGAAGTTAGTTGTTTGTACTGGAAGATCATGTCCCATCGCAACAAGTTCTGCGAACGAATGTAACTCCCGACACCTTACCATGGTTCACCCTCCACGTACTTAGCAAGGAGATTCAGAGTATGGTCCGCTCCCTTGTGTTGACGTTTCTTCTCTGTCTGGTCTCGCCTGTGCTGATGGCGCAGGTGGATGCGAGAATGCTGCAGTATCCCGATGTCTCCCAGACGCAAATCGTGTTTTCGTATGCCGGTGACCTGTGGGTCGTTCCAAAGGATGGAGGGACGGCACTGAAACTCAGCTCGCCGAGGGGCCAGGAACTCTTTCCCCATTTCTCTCCTGACGGATCGCAGATTGCCTACAGCGCGAACTATGACGGCAATCTGGAAGTCTATTCCATCCCCGCGATGGGCGGACTCCCCACGCGCGTGACATATCACGGCATGAACGATCGCCTCGTCGACTGGTACCCCGACGGAGGCAAACTCTTGTTTGTCTCTTCGATGAACAGCGGCCGTCAGCGGTACAACCAGTTCTTCAGCGTATCGCCGGCCGGCGGAATGCCGGAGCAGCTTCCGGTCCCCTACGGCGAAATGGCATCGCTCTCGCCGGATGGAAAGAGCATCGCGTACACATCGCTGACGCAGGCCTTCAGAACCTGGAAACGGTATCGCGGAGGCTGGTCTTCGGACATCATCGTGTTTGACCTGGAGAAGAAGACCTCCGAAGTCGTTGCCGCGGATCCGGCCAATGATGAGTTCCCGATGTGGCACGGGAGAACCATCTACTTCCTCTCCGATCGCGGCCCGGAGGCACGATCGAATATCTGGTCGTACAACCTGCAGACGAAGCAAACGAAGCAGATCACGAAGTTCACGGAATACGATATTCACTTTCCGTCGCTCGGACCATCGGACATTGTGTTCGAAATGGGGGGGAAGCTGTACGTGTTGAATCTCGCCGCGGAAACAACCAGGGAGGTTCCGATCAAGGTTGTGACAGATGAAATAACACTTCTCCCGCGTACACAAAATGTCAGCAAAGCGATTCAGCGCGCATCCATTGCGCCCGACGGCAAACGGGCGCTCTTTGAAGCTCGGGGCGAAGTTTTCTCCGTCCCTGCGGAATACGGTCCCGTTCTTAATCTGACCAGAACTCCGGGCTCTGCCGAACGATCCGCTGCCTGGTCTCCCGACGGAAAGTTCGCGGCATACTGGAGCGACAAATCGGGGGAATATGAACTGATGCTTCTTGATCTGACGACGCCCGGTTCCGAGAAGAAGCTTACCTCCTATGGCCCCGGGTTCCGGTACAGTCTCTCCTGGTCGCCCAACAGCAAGATGGTAGCATTCATAGACAATGCAATGAAAATTCAGGTCTTTGATATCGAGAAGAACAAGACGATTCAGGTGGACAAGCAGATGTACTACTATCAGGGGGCGCTGAATGGATTCGAAGTCAGCTGGTCGCCCGACAGCCGCTGGCTGGCGTACGGCCGCGAGCTGGAGAATAGAAGCCACGCGATCTTCCTCTTCGATACGAAGGAGGAGAAAGCCGCGCAGGTCACCTCGGGATACTATCAGGACTCAAATCCGTCGTTTGATCCCGACGGGAAGTACCTGTTCTTCCTGACGGGTCGCACGCTGAATCCGATGTACTCCGACGTGGACAATACCTGGATTTATCCGAACACAACAAATCTCGCAGTCGCAACACTGTCCGATGAGACCCCGTCCCCGCTCGCGCCGCGCAACGACTCGACGCTGGTGAAGAAAGAAGAGCCGAAGAAGGAGGAACCAAAGGAGAAAGACAAGGAGAAGGTGAAGAAGGATGAGAAATCGAAGGAGACAAAGGTGACGCTTGCCGGATTTGAGCGGCGTGTCGTTGTTCTTCCCCCCGCAGCGGGCAATTTCGGAAGCATTCACGCGATTTCCGGGAAGATTCTCTTCGTTCGGACGCCCAACACCGGCTCTGCCGACAAGAAGAGGTCACTGTTGTACTACGATCTCGACAAGCGCGAAGAGAAGACCGTCCTGGATGATGTTGATATGTTTGATGTGAGCGCTGATGGAAAGAAAATCCTGGTTGGGAAGTCTGGAAGCTATTCGATTGTCGACGTGGGAGAAAACCAGAAACTCGACAAGAAGATGCCGACATCGCAGCTCGAAATGGTTGTGGATCCCAGGGGGGAATGGAAGCAGATCTTCACCGACGTCTGGCGGTTCGATCGGGACTTCTTCTATGATCCCACCATGCACGGCGTTGACTGGAGCGATATGCGGGCGCGCTACGGCAGGATGCTTGACAACGCCGTAACCAGATGGGACGTCAATTTCGTCATCGGCGAGCTGATGTCGGAGCTGAATTCATCCCACACCTACCGCGGAGGCGGGGACATTGATGACGGCGACGTCCGCAGCTTCGGCTACCTGGGTGTTGACTGGGAGCTTGCCAACGGGGCATATCGGATCAAGAACATTATCGCAGGCGCTCCATGGGATACCGAGGTGCGCTCACCGCTGGCACAACCGGCCGTCAATGTTCACGCGGGAGATTATGTGCTCGCAGTGAATGGCCTTCCCATCGATGTGACGAAGGCGCCGTGGGCTGCATTTTCCGGTCTCGACAACAAAGCCATCGAGTTAACAGTCAACTCAAAGCCGACCCTGGACGGCGCACGCAGAGTGCTGGTGCAGACAATCGCGGATGAAACGCGTCTACGCCATCTCGCGTGGATTGAAATGAACAGAAAGCGCGTGCAGGATGCGACGAACGGCCGCATCGGGTATATCTATGTACCGAGCACAGGCACCGACGGTCAGACGGAATTGGTCCGCCAATTCGCCGCTCAGTTTAACAAAGAGGGGTTGATAGTCGACGAGCGCTTCAACAGCGGCGGTCAGATTCCCGATCGTTTCATCGAGCTGCTGAACCGCAAGCCCCTCGCGTTCTGGGCTGTCCGTGACGGCAAGAACTGGCAATGGCCCGTCTATGCGAACTTCGGACCCAAGGTCATGCTCATCAACGGATGGAGCGGATCGGGAGGAGACGCGTTCCCGGATTACTTCCGCAAAGCAGGATTAGGGCCCCTCATCGGGATGCGCACGTGGGGCGGACTGATCGGTATCACCGGAGCCCCGGCGTTGGTTGATGGCGGCAATGTTTCCGTGCCGACATTCCGGATGTACAACCCGGATGGGACGTGGTTCAAGGAAGGACACGGTGTTGATCCGGACATCGAAGTGAAGGACGATCCTGCGGAGCTGGCGAAGGGAATTGATCCGCAGCTCGAGCGGGGTATAGAGGAAGTGATGAAACTGCTGAACGCGAAACCGTTTGTGCCGCCAAAGCAGCCGCCGTACGAAAAGAGGTAAGCAGGAAACGAGATCCTGTTGACCTGCTCTTTGCTGGGTTTGCGTAGGATCCGAGTAAACGAAAAAAAGGACGGTCATCCTGAGCAATGTCCTGAGCGACCTTCTGGCGTCAACTCGTGGAAGTCGAAGGACGAAGCGAAGGATCTGGATTACAGCGGCTCCACGCGCTGGCCGCCCATTGGTTCAGATCCTTCAGTCGCGAACAAGGTGAGTCCCAGATCAAAACGCTCCCTCAGGATGACATTATTCACTGCATCAAGGTTGTGTGCGCCAGCCATCAGGGAGAAGGCTCCCATTATGCCCACTGATGTTTTCATGAACGACACGAAGCATCCAAGCGACGGTGAACTCAGGAAGAGACTGGGCCGTTCGTACACGCTGTTCGAAGAGACGATCATATCGCTCCAATTCGAACATCAAGGAATCAGTTTTGAATGGAAGTTCTCGAAAACGTCGGGATGGTATCTGATCTGCCTGAAGAAGAAAAGGCGACTTTTCTATCTCCTCCCCAAGAACCGCGATTTTTCGTTCAAGATGGTCTTTGGAACTCGGGCCGTTGAGGAGATCAAAAAAGGCGCGTTTCCAACCTATGTAGGCAGGATGCTCAAGAGCGCCAGGAAGTATCCGGAAGGGACGCTGATTGAATTCAACAAGAGCAATTTCGAAGTTGCCACAATTCTCAGGCTTCTGAAAACGAAGATTGAAAACTGACATAATTGTGAATGGTCAATTGCGAACGATCAATTGTCAATTGACAATGCCGGTCCCGTTCATTGTCCATTCGTCATTGACCATTGGCCATTATCAGCTCTTTGCTTCTGTAAGCTTCTTCAGTTCGCGCACTCTCGTATAGAACTCGTCCAGCGCCATGTCCTTGAGAAAAATGAGACCACGCGCACCGCGCAGGCGGGGGTGCGGATGCTGGAGGAAGAACTCCTTGCCGAGGCAGGTCTTGATCATCGCGTACTGTTCGACCTGGATCTTCTGAGCCAACTCAGAAAAGGGACCGTCGTGTTCATGGCTCGGGAATGACGCAGCACTCTGGGAGCCGAAGCAGTTCATGAACGACGAGTGCATCAACGACATCGTGTTCAACGAGACCGGAATGATGACATCCGCTTCGCATGGTTTGAACCTGTACCACACGTTCCGGTACCCCCAGATGCGGAGGGAAGAATCTTTGCTCTCTTCCTGGTACAGCCTCACTGCTTCCGCAATCGCCTGCAAAACTTTGTAGTGCGTATCCGGTCCGCTCCCTTCGGGGTCGAACGCGACCGAGATAACATTGGGCTTCGTCTTCTTGATGAGGTCGAAGAGCGGAATGACATCCCGGTTCACTTCGGGTTCTTCAGAGAAGACATCTCCCTGATAGAATCCCAGCCGCATTGCATAGATGGCTGAAGGTTCGATGCCGAAGTGGGCCCAGAGGAGCTCGACTTCCCACTCCCTCAGCATGCCCTTCAGCGTCTGAACGTCCGGCGGGTCCTTCGCGCCGGGATACTGCGTCATCAGATACTCTTCCATGTTCCGGGCGCGCAGCTTGAGGGCTCTGATATCCGATGTTCCGTACACTTCGACGAAATTCCTCAGTGCGCGTCGCGCCTCGGCTTCATCCTTCCGTTCCTGAACAAGCGCCGCGGTGCCGTCGAGGAAGAGGTACATTTCCTCCGTCTTCTTGGCGTAGTCTTTTGGATCGAAATACCCGTCTTCCAGCAAAACCGCAAAGTGCTTCTCTTCGAGATGCTTCCGGAGTTTTCGGATGATGGTCAGGAAATAGTGGTTCGAGACCGCGGTAAAGCCCGACGTCATGTTTGCGAAGAGGTGCTTGTTGTTCGGGTCGCGCACCAGGTGGGAAAGGTACGCGAGATATCCGAGCATGATATCGTCGTGGTGCGGCTCGGTATGAAGGAACGTGGTCTTTGTGATGGGCTGGAGTCCCTTTTCGAGTTTGTTGATCAGCCGGGTCCGTGCCGCGACCGCCAGCTCTTCGTGCGATTTGCCGGTCTTCTTGAGAAGCTCCTGCGCGAAGCGGTCAGCCGCGAAATCACTCTTTGTCAGTTCGTCGAGTGCTTTGTTGCGGGAAATTGCGAGTGAAATTACGACCTCGTCCGACTGGCGTTTGTTGATGGTGGGCCGGGCGCAGAAATCAATAAAAGTCCGCTCGCTCAGTCTGCTCGCTGCCCCTTTTGTGAGATAGAACCTGGCATGTTCGAGATCCTGCAAGACCGAAGCCGGATTCTCAGGATGTCTCGGCTCCTGGATGGCCTTGCTGACGATCGAGGCCTTGGCGTCCCCTGCCGCAATAATCAGCACCGTCGCGGTGGGATTGTAGGTGATGGTCGTGAGTCCGATCGTGATGACGAGGCGTTTCCTGGATATCTCGATCCCGCCCAGGTCCGTAGAGGCTGCTGCCTGTGTTTCGTAGTTGGTCGCAGTGAGCCGTGTGACGGAATAGATGCTCGATCCCCGGACGTTGAACGCGATGTGACCGTCCGGACCGATGCCGCCGAGGAAGAATCCGATTCCCCCCAATGTGCGGATTTTGCGCTCGTATTCCATGCAAAACAGATCGACGCGGCTGATGACATCACGCTGGAGCGCTTCGAGCTCCGTGTGTGTCTGCCGAACACGGAGGGAAAGGTCCACAACCCCGTCGGGGAACACGCTTTCCATCGTCTGTCCGTCGGGAATCCCGAGCGACGTTGCGTCGATCAACAGAGCCTTCTCCGGGGAGAGGCCGAAGTTTTTGAAGTAGTATTTCCTGACGTAGTGGTTGAAGCTGTTGTGCTGCTGTGAGTCCATGGGATAGAACTCGTCGATCTGCACGAAGCTGAGGCTCTTCATGTCGGGACGCGTTGTGCTGTCGATGCCGTGTTCGGCGAGCAGCGCCTGGATCTCCTTCGATTGCCACTTGGAAAGAATCCGAGAGACCCACTTGATGAAGTGCTCGGGCGTTTTTCCCGTCGGGAGGGATATGACCCCGCCCGGATTCTTGAGAACCCATTCGATGAACCGGAGTGCGGTCAGCTTTCCGAGCAGTGGAAAATTCTCGACTTCAATGATCCGGATCTTCTCCGTCGGCTGGTACCAGTACTGCTTCCTGCCGCTGCGTTCCAGCTCGACAGCCTCCACAGTGGAACTTCCATCGTACGTTTTCATCGTCTCGTATTGCTCCTCTGGATATCTCTTGTTCAAAAGTCTGGTGATGCGGTCCTGACCGCTCTCCGGTCTGGACTTGTTCTGGTATCCCGTCTCGCATGTTCTTTCAATAGATGTGTATGTCACTCCTTACGGAGTTCACAGAACATGGCTCGTTTGTCAATCCATTGACATTTCGTCCCTGACGGGACTGATCCAAATGTGATTGCCGGGTGATCTTGAGGTAGATTCTATCCAAATTTACGGTTTTGTTTGCTCGTCTCCAAGACCGTGAAACTGCGGAGCTTGATCTCACTGCGGCTTGGCGTCAAACCGAATCGTCTTGTCCCAAAATCCCTTTTCTTTCCGGAACTTCTCCACGTAGACTGCTTTGAGGACGACGTAAATCCAGAACTGGCAGTAGGTGAAGTACATCACGAAGATCAGGAAGATCGATTTCAGGCTGTCCTCCGAAT